>JAEENF010000152.1 GCA_016283605.1 Prevotella sp. | reverse complement strand
GCAACAGCCAGAACCAGGGGACCAGCTTTGCACTGACCATCACCAAGAGTGGTAGCGGTACCTCGACCGTGAAGAACGACAGCGAGGAGACCATCAACAGTGGTGATTCACTCGAGAGTGGTGCGAACGTCTACATCGCAGTAACGCCTGCCGAGGGACAGATCCCGACCGCAACGCTGAACGGTTCGAACGTCAGTCTGACTGAGAACGATGGCGAGTATGTAGGTACGTTCCAGATGCCTGCACAGGCCTCGACGCTGGTGATTAACTCAGGCTCAGATTCCGAGGAAGGCGATCAGAACTGATTCTGGAGTAATTAAGGATTAAGAATTAATAATTAATAATTAATAATTATGATTACTCTGCTATGAAAAGGAATCGGATTGTTGAGATTGCGGTGAAGATGATAGTAGCTGCGCTCACGGCGTTCGTCACGGCGATAACAACCACGAGTTGTATGGGCTACGGGCCCTTCTGAAGAGTGAAAATCGCGATTAAGCGAGAGCAGAGCCGAATGAATTCGAGCTATGCCGAGCGTGAGCGATTTAGACGAAGTCAAGAGTGAAGAATCGGCTGACGCCGGTAATCCACGCGGATGAATACGGAAAAAGGGGTGTGTCAGATTGACACGCCCCTCTTTTATATACAATAAAGGTTTTGACTATCCTACATAGGTCCGCCGCCGCCGAAGCCTCCTCCGCCGCCAAAGCCTCCTCCGCCGCCGAAGCCACCGCCTCCGCCGAAGCCTCCTCCGCCACCCGGGAAGCCTCCGCCACGTCCGAAGCCACGACCTCTACGGCCATCAGGACCTTCACCCCGTCCATTTCCGCGTCCGAAGAGATTCAGGCGATAGCTGACGTGCAACATGGCATACGAGGTGAGGGCATTCACCTCACGGTCGCTCCAGCCGTTAGCATTGACATTACGTGAGAAGTTCGACTGCTGATGCAGGATATCATACCATTGCAGCATCACGGTCAACGGTTTTCCACGCAGGAAACTGTGCGACAGCTGGGCGTTCCAGATCAACTCATTGGTATTGAGCGTCGCATCGCTATAGCCTCGTTTACTGAACATGTGGAAGTCGGTCGAGAGGTTGCTGCCCCAAGGGAAGGTCACTCTGGTGTTACCACCATACTGGAAGTTCCAGGTCGTCAGGTTGTTCGAGGCCTGCAGACGGTTCTCCGTACGGGCGTAGGTGGCTCTTCCGTTGAGTGAGAAGTTCAACCAGCGGTTACGATAGCTCAGCGACACCTCGGGCGAGAAGTTATAGGTATGCGTGACATTCCTGTCGGCCTGAGCCGTACGATTAAGGTTCACATAGCCTACTCGATGGTTGTAGCTGCCTCTGATGGAGCCGCTGACATCCCATCGGTTGAGGGTGTCGAGGTTGATGTTGAAGGTGGCACCGCCATTGACGTTCCAATTGCCGTTGATGTTCTCCGGACGACTGAGTCTTCCACCGGTAGTCTCATTATAGGTCACGATGTTTCCGATGGAGTTACTGGTGCGCTGGAAGCTACCGTTGGCGCTAAAACTCCAGTGGCGTTCGTTCTTCGGCACCATAAAGCCCAGACTGTCTTCCACCAGCTTATAGCGCCGTTGCATCTGGAAATTGGCATTCAGGTTCGTCGTGAACGAGGGCTTCAGTCCAGGATTACCCTCTGTGATCGACAAGGGATTGGTATCATCGCGAATGGCGAGCAACTGCGTGATGTTGGGCTGCTGGGTCTGTCCGCGAAGGGTGACCTGAAGGTTCGACTGCTCGTTAAAGCGGTAGCGCAAATTCATCGTCGGCGACACATTCGTCACCGTACGGACGGTATCTACGGGCTGTCCGAGATACTGCTGGATGTAATGCGAGCGCTGCGGCTGGATCTGCACACCGGCATTCAGGTTGTACTTCTGTCTGGAGACACGCAGTTGGATCTCAATGTTCTGACGGTACTCCGTCCGCTCCGAATAACGGCTCAGGTCTTTCGAGAGATAGGTCTCGTAAGGACTCTCCAGATAACCGAACAGACGGGTCCAGTCGCGGTATTCACGCAGGACGTCCTGATAAGCCTCTGAGGAAAGGTCGGGGAAGTCGTAGGTCAGAGGGTCGCTCTTCTGGTGGCTGTAGTTGTAGCGATAGCTCATCTGGAGGTAGATACCCTCCTGCCCCACCATTCGTCGTCCGCCGCCACCACGACCACCTCGTCCGCCGCCAAAGCCTCCGAAGCCTCCGAAGCCTCTTCCGAAGCGGCCACGCTGCGACGTCGTATCCACAGCTTCGGGCTTGGGCTTGAACATATAGAGCGGCTCGGTATAGGTAGCGCCCAACGACCAGCTGAAGTTATCCGAGGGCGAATAGGTGTAACGGTTGGTCTGATAGGTGGAGTCGTTGCCAAAGCGGTCGGGCTGCTGATAGAGTGTCACCGCCGAGAGGTTCGCATTCTTGTTCTTGCCGTCGCGATAGTCGATGTTGGAGTTGATGGACATATTACGGCCCTTGCGGTTCAGACGACGGTAAAGCTGCAGCTGGGAGGAGAGGTTATTGTTGCTGCCATAGCTCATCGACTTGTTGTTTCGGCCGTTCAGGATCATGTCCTTCGCGTCGAAATACGCCAGTCCTTCATCACTCAGCGGATCAAGAACATCATCGAAGGGACTATCGCTGTAGGAGGCCGACTTCGTGACGCCTCGGCCGTCGTTGGTCGATGTGCTGAGGTTAGGTCGCCACGAGAGGGTCGTCAACGAGTCGATGGTCCATTGCAGGTTAATGTTGCCCGTCCAGTTATTATTCCTCGAGTAGTTCTGGTTCATGCTGCTGGAGAACGCTCCGCCACGGATATTCACGAAACTCTCAGAGTTGCTCCTGTTCCAGTTGTCGGCATCGCTGTGTGTCCAGGTCACGCGACCACTCATCCTCAGGTTCTTGTCGTTCTCATAGCTGATGTCAAGGGCTGCGGTCTTCGTGTGTCGCTGACCGTTGTTGTTGCCTCGTCCACGACCGCCACGTCCTGTGAAGTTACGGTCGTTCACATTGTTGGCATTACCCATGAAGGTGTATCTCATCGCACCAAAGGGTTTCATAGCCGTCAGACGGACACCATATCTGCCATCGGTACCGATACCGAGGTCGGGGTTCATCTGCAGGCCATTACGGGCGCTGCGCTTGGTGGTGAACTCGAGCACGAAGTCATCCTCACCGTCATCGATACCTGTCAGACGCGACTGGTCGCTCTTCTCATCGTAGGCTTTCACCTTATCTATCACGTACGAGGGCAGGTTCTTCATCACGGCATCGTTATTACCGGTCATGAAGTCGCGACCGTCCATCTTGAAGCGCCTGACGTTCTTGCCGTTGATGCTGATACCACCGTCATCGTCGATCTTCGCACCAGGTAGGGCCTCAACAAGGGCTTCGATAACGGAACCTTCGGGCACACGGAACGCATCGGCATTGAAGATCAGCGTATCGTCCTTCACCACCATCTTCGGGATGTTCGCCGTCACCACAGCCTCCTTCAACAGCACGGCGTCGCTCTCCATCATGATATCGCCAAGGGCCAACGGCTGACCGTTGACCTTCGTGAGGTTACGTCGCACTTCCTTATAGCCCAGGAAGGTTACTTTCAGGAAATAGGTGCCGGCATTGACCTGAGTGATGTTAAAACGGCCGTTGGCGTCGGTATAGACACCCTTGATGAAGGTCGTATCCCTCTTGCCGTTTCTGGGCGTTCCCAGACGGTAGAGCTGCAGGGTCGTACGCGCCATCGCGTTACGGCTCTCTTTGTCAACGACTCGTCCGGTAATGGATTCTTGTTGTGCAGAAACTGAAAGTACTCGCAATACGAGCACAAGCAATAGTAGTGGGAAACGGCGATTAATACTCATCAGTGGTGTTGGTTCTATTGGGTTTATTCTGACTATATGACGATTTTTCTGTCTGAAGGTTTAAACCATTTGCATTTTTCCACGTCAAAGGGTCAGTTGCAACTTCACATTAACAAACAAACGTATAACAAAAAAATTATTGAAGAAATGAAAAAGATTATGTTTTCGATGGCAGCAGCCATTCTGATGAGTGCTTCAGCTCTCGCACAGACGGATAACGCACCTCAACAACCTGACCAGGCAGAGATGATCAAACAACGTACAGAGAATACGGTCAAGCAGTACGGTCTGAACGAAGACCAGGCTAAGCAGCTGCTGGAACTCAACACGAAATATGCTGACAAGATGCCTATGGGCTTCGGTCGTATGGGCCGTATGGGCGGCCGTGGTGGTCGTCGCGGTGGCGGTCCACAGGGTAGTCCTCAGGGTGGTCCTCAAGGTGGCTTTGGCGGTGGTGCACCCCAGGGTGGCTTCGGTGGCGGACAGATGCCTCAACTGACTGAGGAACAGCGTGCCCGCATGGAAGAGATGCGTAAGCAGATGACTGAAACCAGAGAGGCTTACAACAAGGAACTGGAGAAGATCTTGACGCCTGAGCAGTTCAAGAAGTATCAGGAAGACCAGAAGAACCGTCGTGGCGGATTCGGTGGTCCTCGTGGTCCCCGTCAGCAGTAAATATTATTTACCCAAGAAGTTCGTATTCAGGTAGCTCTGGAATGCTTCCTTATAGAGATCTCCAACAGGAAGATAAGTTTCAGAATCCAGGATAACACGATTCTTGTTGACCTCCTGAATTTTATTCAGATTAATGATATAGGAACGGTGTATGCGCATGAAATAATCTGGCAGCCGTTCCTCTATCTTTTTCATAGAGAGCAGCGTAATAATGGGCTTTGCCTCGCCCTCTACCCACACCTTCAGATACTCACTCATACCCTCGATGTATCGGATATCAGGGATGTTGACTTTCACCACACGATAGTCGGTCTTGAGGAAGAGATGAGCGTTTGCTATCGCTGAGCCGCCAGATTCTGTTGCAGGTGTGGTGGGAGCATGCTCTGAGTCCTCAGTTTTCATTCTATCTTTCAACCGGTTTGCCGCTCTCTGGAAGTCCTGCAGGCCGAAAGGCTTCAACAGATAGTCGACGGCATTCACGCGGAAGCCCTCGACGGCATACTCCGAATAGGCTGTCGTGAACACGATCAGCGGCGGCACAGCGAGCGACTTCACAAAGTCCATACCATTAAGGTCGGGCATGTTGATGTCGCAGAAGATGGCGTCGACCGTATCGTTCTCCAGGAACTGACGGGCCTCCAAGGCACTCTGACACTGGGCAGCGAGTTCCAGAAACGGCACTTTATGGATATAGGCAACGAGTTGTTGCAGAGCCAATGGCTCATCATCGATGGCGAGACAACGTATCATAATAGTGGGATGTTAAGTTCAACGGTATACACATCAGCATCGTCGCAGATGCGGAGGGCATAGTTCTTGTGATAGAGCAGATTCAGACGTTTGCGGACATTGGCAAGCCCCACTCCACCCTTCTTTTCCGAGGTGCCGTCGGCCACCCGTAGCCTCTCTTCCTTGGAGACCTCAGCCTTCGAGTTACGGCAGGTGAAGTGCAGCGATTCGCCCTCTACCGCCATCGTGACCTCAATAAACGACTCACGCTGATAGCTGATGCCGTGCTTGAAGGCATTCTCGATGAAGGTGATGAGAACCAGCGGCGGTATCTGACGATCGGGCACTTCTGCTGGCAGATTGATGTCGATACGCACCTTATCCGTATAGCGCAACTGCATCAGCGTCACATAGTGGCGGATGAAGTCGATCTCTCGCGACAGCGACACACCCTGCTTATTGCCTTCGTAGAGTACGAAGCGCATCATCTTCGACAGTTCCAGGATGGTGTCTTTCGCCTTCTCAGGGTCGATATCCACAAGGGCGTGGATATTGTTGAGCGTGTTCATGAAGAAGTGCGGATTGATCTGATAACGCAGATACTCCAGCTGTTGTTCCAGACTCTTCTTCTCCAGAGCTGCCAATCGTTTGCGGTCTTCACGGCTACGGAAGAACAACTTAATACCCAGGTTAGCCCCAAACATCAGGATGAGCACGACAACAGCCAGGATATCTCGCTCGCCAACGATGGGAGGCGGCATATCTGGACGATGGTCAGGACGGAATTCCGGACGATGCTCTGCACGATGTTCTGGACGATGCTCAGGTCGATGCTTAGGACGATGCTCCGAGCGGACGCCATGCACATCATCGAAGGGTGGCGGCTCATGTCCCTCAGGTCTTTGTCCGTCGAACTTTTCCATAGGAGGTCTGAAATCCTTCGGTGGCTTGTTACTACATTGGTAGACAGAAAAGGCAATCAACACCGCAACCATGATAGAGAAGTAGGTCACACGCCTGTGCTTGTACACCAGGAGTGGTGCCAACAGGAAGTTATGCACCAGAAACAGCAACAGATAGAGGGCGAACTTCCGCCAGATGAGCAACACTTCCGTCCAGTCGAACACGAGGCTGGTATCGTTCATCGTCCGCACATAAAAACTCAGCAGCGGGGCTGCAAAGAGCAAGCCCCACACCGCTAAGTAAATGATATTTTCCTGTCGCGACTGTTTCATCCAATACATGCTTACCATATATAATAACGCAAGGATTAGGAAATTATTGTTTCAGCGCCATCCTCCAGGGAAGCCACCAGAGCCACCCATGCTGTTACCACCGGTATAACTGGAGAGTGAAACCGACGATCCGCTGCTGATGGTAGCACCCGTGATACCCAGTCCACCGAAACGGCTGGTACCACCGCTGGTGCTGACGCCCGACTGGAGTGCAGGCTGTGAAGCACCCGATACAACGAGTCCGCTGCCATCACTCGATGGGGTCTGGAAGGCGAAGGTCTCGCTGCCGACGGTCAGAGCATACCAGGTATTAGGTGACCACGAGGATGTCTGATAGCACGACTGCGTGAGTTGTGAACCGTTCTCCAGTCCACCTACGGCGATGATGGTGCCGCCTGTGACATAGAGCTTTTTACCACCCTCGGTATTGGCATCGATAGCTACTTCTGGTGTGCCAGAGCAGATGGCATACACCAGTCCGCCCTTGATGTAACAGTTGCCGTTGGCGTCCAAGCCGTCGTTGTGCTGGCCTTGGGCATAGACGTAACCACCGCTGACGGTCATATCGCTCTTCGAGTTGATGGCATCGTCATAGGCATAGCTGGCCACCTCACCGCCTGTAATCGTCAGGACGCTCTTGGTCTCGATACCCTCACCATTGTAGCCGCTGGTGCGTACCCAGATGGTTCCGCCATTGATGGTCAGATTGCCGTCCACCTTAATACCCTTGGGCGATGAGGTGTCGTTGTTGCTCTTATACTGTCCGCCCGTGGTGACGACATACACGCTGCCACCATTAAACGTCGCCTCCATATCCACATTGATACCCTTGCCACCTGAGCCGGTGCTCTTCAGCCACAGTTCGCCGCCATTGACGGTCAATGTCGAGTCGGCCTTGATACCTGCTGCACCCTTGGCCTCTTTGTCCTCGCTGTCGTAGGTGCCATTGCCAGAGTTCAACACCGTGGTGCGTCCTCCGTTCACGATCACATGACTCTCGCTGTTGATACCCTTGGCGGCAGCGGCTGATACCTCGACGTTCAGGACACCACCATTGATAAAGACACCGTCGTTGGCCTTGATGCCATGATTGGCTGTCGACTTCACATATACCTTGTTTCCCTTGCCAAACACGATGTAGTCGGCCGAATGGATACCATTGTTCGTATTGCCGGTCACACTCAGCGAACCTGTACCGTTGAAGAGCAGCTTACCCTTGCAGTAAAGGGCACCTTTCTGACTGCCGCCCGTACCGTCGGCGAGGGTGTTGATAGAACCGCCAGGCAGGATGATAAAGGCGCGCTTGCCACTCAGAAGGTTCAGCGCTGCCGAGTCGGGATTGGTGATGCTGACATCGTTCAGCTTCACGGCATACTTCTTCTCGCCCAAGATGGTCAGCGAGCCGTTGGTAGTGGTACCGCTCACCACGTAGCACACTTTCTTCGTCGAGCCGTGATTGGCGGTGATATGCCCACCGTTCACCGATACCTCTACCCCACTCTCGCTCTTCGCTACGGGATTCGACAGGTCGATCGCCACCTCCGTCGTAAACGCATTGTCCTCCAGGATATCCTCCTCATCGGGGTAATACGCTGTAGCGGCCTCTGAGGGCTCTGCGGTCATCGCGTCGAGAGAGATATCGAACGTCGCCAGTTCGCCCGTTGTGGCTGAGTTGCCGCTACCTGTCGGCTGAAAGCCGCCATTGCCGTTCGACGTATTGTCGCCATTGTTCCATCCGTTATTGTTCATCATCTCCTCGAATGGATCTTCACTCGAGCAACTGATCTGGATGACTGCCGATGCTATCAGCATCGCAAAAAACATAATCTTCTTCATTGTTCTGTTCCTTTCTTAATTGTTAATAATTTGCTGCAAAGATAGGAACAATCTGCGATGAGGACAAAAATATTCAGTAAACAAGCCGTTTCGTTCAACAAAATCCTCACGTCACCCAAACATAAAAAAAACAGCCCTCGATTGAGAGCTGTCATTTAGGGGTTGTCTTATTCGCCGAAGATCTTCTGCAGTCGGCTGTGCAGCGCCTTGCCGCGAAGGGCTCGGTCGATGATCTTTCCCTGCGGATCGATGAGGATATTATCGGGGATGGCGTCGACCTTATAGATGGGAGCAGCAGCGCACTCGAAGCCCTTCAGGTCGGAGAGCTGCAGCCAAGGCATCTGGATCTGAGCGACAGCCTTCAACCAGGCATCCTTCTTATTATCAAATGAGATACCGATGACCTCGAAGCCCTTGGCGTGGTACTTGTTGTAAGCCTCCAGCACATTGGGCATCTCTGCACGGCAGGGACCACACCACGAAGCCCAGAAGTCTACGAGCACATACTTACCATCGCCAACTAAGTCGCTGATCTTGTGCATCTTGCCGTCGGGGTCGGCCATCTCTATGTCTGTAAACTGCTGTCCGACGAAGGCTGTCTTCGGGCTGTCCTTCGGCTTCAGCACCGCAGCGATCCTGTCTCTTGTGGCCTTCAGCTGGGGATGCTTGGCAAAGGCCAAAGGCTGCTTCACCAGTTCGTCGTAGGCATCCACGCCATTGTCGATGAAGTAGACTTCTGCGAAGGCCAGCGGAATCAGCGAGTTGCGCTCCTCCTGGAAGATTTTGTTGGCGAGTTCGGTCTGGGCATTCTGCGCCTTGACCATCTCAGCCATGAGCTCATCAGCATTCGCCTCTATCTCTTCCTTAGACATCTTGGACACTTTATCCTTGAATGGCTTCGACAGCGCTTCGACCTCAAGGTCGTACTTCGTCAGACGCTCGTTCTGCGGAGAGCCTTTCAGCGTGCTGTCGTTGACATTGATAATCACGGGTGTGCCATCGTTGAAGAAAGGCGTGCTCCATCCTGAGTTCTTTACAGTGACAGCC
>JAEENF010000151.1 GCA_016283605.1 Prevotella sp. | reverse complement strand
GGCTCCCAACGACACTTGGCGTTGTACTCGTTCTCCAGACGGTACTGGATGACCTCGAACTGCAGCTGACCGACGGTACCGATGATCTTGCGGTTGTTGAACTGGTTGACGAACAACTGCGCCACACCCTCGTCCATCAGCTGGTCGATACCCTTCTGCAACTGCTTCGACTTCATCGGGTCGTCGTTCTCGATGTATTTGAACAGCTCGGGCGAGAACGACGGCAGTCCGCGGAAGTGCAGCTGCTCGCCCTCGGTGAGCGTATCACCAATCTTAAAGATACCGCCTGTATCCGGCAGGCCAACGATATCGCCGGGCCAGGCCTCATCGATGGTGGACTTACGCTGTGCCATGAACTGCGTGGGCGATGTGAAGCGCATCGACTTGCCCTGTCGCACGTGCAGATAAGGCACATTGCGCTGGAAACGTCCTGAGCACACCTTACAGAAGGCGATACATGAACGGTGGTTGGGGTCGATATTGGCTGTGATCTTGAAGATGAAACCCGTGAACTTAGGTTCTTCGGGCTGTACATCACGCTCCTCAGCTTTCGTGGGACGGGGCGATGGGGCAATCTCAACAAAACAGTTCAGCAGCTCCTGTACACCGAAGTTGTTCAGGGCCGAACCGAAGAACACAGGGGCCACCTCGGCACTCCTGTAGGTCTCGACATCAAACTCGGGATAGACACCATCAACAAGTTCGAGGTCCTCGCGGAGCTTCTCGGCATTCTGCTCCCCTACCCGCTTGTCGAGTTCGGCGCTGTTGATATCGACTTCGACCTTGTCAGTCACACGCTGTTTGTCGGGGGTGAAGAGGTCGAGTTTCTGTTCGTAGATGTTATAGACGCCCTTGAACTTCGCGCCCTGATTGATAGGCCACGAAAGCGGACGCACCTTGATCTCGAGTTCCTGTTCGAGTTCGTCGAGCAGGTCGAAGGGATCGCGGCCTTCACGGTCCATCTTGTTGATGAAGATGATGACGGGCGTCTTACGCATGCGGCAGACAGTCATCAGCTTACGGGTCTGCGTCTCCACACCCTTGGCACCATCGACCACGATAATGGCCGAGTCGACGGCAGTAAGCGTGCGGAAGGTATCCTCGGCGAAGTCCTGGTGACCAGGGGTATCGAGGATGTTCACCTTGTATTCGACATCCGAACCGTCGGGGGTGTAGTCGAACTCCATCACCGAAGTAGAGACCGAGATACCACGTTGTTTCTCGATGTCCATCCAGTCGGAGGTGGCGGTTTTCTTGATCTTGTTGTTCTTGACGGCGCCGGCCACCTGAATCTGTCCGCCAAAGAGCAGGAACTTCTCCGTCAGTGTGGTCTTACCGGCATCCGGGTGCGATATAATCGCAAATGTTCGTCTTCTTTCTATCTCTTGATTCATCTTTCAATTCTTTACGACAAGTATTTTTTTAAACGACAACTATGACAACTAAAACAACTAAAGTTGTCATAGTTGTCGTTATTAATCATCATTGTTGTTCCATTAATAATCCTATACACTCAAAGAGGCTTTCCTCCCAGTAGGGGATTTCGAGGCCGTAGGTTTGTTTGATCTTGGTCTTGTCGAGCACGGAGTAGTGCGGGCGGGCGGCAGGCGTAGGATACTCCGACGTGTGGAGCGGTCGTACGTGACAGGTGGTGATGCCGGCGATGCGGTGGATGGCTTTCGTGAAGTCGTACCACGAGATCACACCCTCGTTGGAAAAGTGATAGATGCCCGGCACGATGCCCTGATTGATGGCCGCGAAGATCACCACAGCGAGGTCACGGGCGTAGGTCGGCGTGCCAATCTGGTCGAAGATAACACCCAGCTCGGGCTTTTCCTTACCCAGACGGATCATCGTCTTCACGAAGTTGTTGCCGAAGGTACTGTAGAGCCAGGCCGTGCGGATAATCATCGAACGCTCGCAGAACTTCTGGACATTCAGTTCACCCACGAGTTTCGTACGTCCATAGACACTGTTGGGACAGGTATCATCGTCCTCGACATAAGGTGTGTGCTTCGTACCGTCGAACACGTAGTCGGTGGAGATCTGGATCATCCAACCGCCCCGCTGTCCGATGGCATGCGCCAGATAGGCGGGAGCCTCGGCGTTCAGACGCGTACAGAGTTCCTCGTTGTCCTCGGCCTTGTCAACAGCGGTATAGGCGGCACAGTTCACGATACCGTCGATCTGGTGTGCCTCGACGAAAGCCTCGATGGCCGTCTGGTCGGTGATGTCCAACTCGGCCACATCCGTATTAAAATAGGTGTGCTGGGGATTCTCCTTCTCCAGCAACTGCATTTCGTTTCCCAATTGGCCATTACATCCGGTAATTAATATTCTCATACAACAATTATTTATTTACGACAACTATTTTATAATTTAAACGACAACTAAGACAACTAAAGACAACTTATCTGAGGCTGACGGACTCCGCAGACGGCAGTTGCCGTCGTAGGCCAAGAGTTGTCTATGTTGTCATAGTTGTCGTTAATAAAAATCATTCTTGTCGATTTAAACATCATATTGTCTTCTTATTCAAATTTCAGTCCTTCTTCTTTGTCTTTTTTATAGTAGTCGGAGAGCATACCCACGAAGGTGGTAATCTCCTTGATGGCATGCTGCGTGGTAGGACTGATCTCTTTCTTCTGCAGGCGGAGCAGCATCACACCGTAAAGCGAGTTGAAACATGTCTCGATCTCGTTCTCATCCTTGTTAGCCCCGCGGTTGCGGAGCTCCACGATGAACGGCAATACCTTATAATATTCCGTGTTGTAGAAGGGGAACTTTGTAGACTGCAACAGCTGGGCGTGCAGTTCGATGAGCGTCTGCATCGTCACCTTATTGATCTGCAGGTGACCCTGTTCACGACACCCCTCCTGATTCATCATCCGGATGAGGTTGCCAAACCAATCGACCTCCTCTTCCTTCTGTTCGTCACTATAGTCGAAACGTTCCACATACTCGCGCCTAATCCTCGAGAGCGAGCAGTCGAACGCCCGTATCGTATCCTCGACCTGCCACATATACAGCAGGTACTCAGCAATATTCTTCTTGCGTAATTCGTTAGCTATAAACATATTAGAACCTTAACAGGTTGGTAGTTGTTCCCAAAAGCATGATGATGCTGCCAATAATCACAGCAGTTCCGATGACTTGATTGATAATCTTAATACCGTTATTATCGAACTTCGTGCGGATCGTATCCACGAGCCACGTGAGTCCCCACCACCAGAGCAGGGCGCCGCCGACGATGCTCGCAAAACCCACCAGCATCTCGAACGGATGGTTGGGCAGCACGAAGGCAAACTGCGCATACATGGCCAGGAACAGGAAGATAATCAGCGGGTTGGAGAACGTCACCAGGAAAGCCGTCCAGATGTTATACCAGAGTGAACCCTTCTGCTGGCCAGACTGGTGCATCTTCCGCGTAGGATCGGTGCGATAGGTGTAGATGCCGAAGCAGAGCAACATGATGCTACCCGCTATCTGAAGGTAGAATCGGTTCTGGTCGTTGGTGATGAAGTCCATCACGAACGACATTCCGAAACCCGCGAAGCCAGCATAGATGATGTCGCTCGCAGCAGCGCCCACGCCTGTAGCAAAGCCCAGCCAACGGCCTTTATTCAGCGTACGCTGTACACAAAGGATACCAACGGGTCCCATCGGAGCACTGGCTATCACCCCGATCATCATCCCCTTGAAGATGAAATCCAATATGTTGATTTGCACGAGAAACGACGACATAACGGGTGCAAAGGTACAAAAAAAATGTGAAAGGGTGATGAATTTAGAAATAATTTTGTAACTTTGTGGCCGAATAAAATGATTTTTAAGCATAAAACTATAAAACAATGGAACAACAGAATGCGATCAAGCCGTATGTCATCGGCTTAGACTTAGGAGGTACGAACTCCGTTTTCGGCATCGTAGATGCACGTGGTGAAATCAAGGCAACAACCGCTATCAAGACGGGCGGCTACGAGAAAGTGGAGGACTATGTAGCAGCCTGTGTGGATGCTCTGCAGGTGATTATCGAACAGGTGGGCGGCATCGACAAGATCAAGGCAATGGGTATCGGTGCACCTAACGGTAACTACTATAAAGGCACCATCGAGTTTGCCCCCAATCTGCCTTGGGCACATCACGGCGTAGTACCTTTGGCCGACATGTTTAGCAAAGCCCTCGGTATTCCTGTGGCACTGACCAACGACGCTAATGCTGCCGCCATCGGTGAGATGGTCTACGGCGTAGCCCGTGGTATGAAGAACTTCATCGTCATCACGCTGGGGACAGGTGTCGGCTCGGGTATCGTGGTCAACGGACAGTTGCTCTACGGACACGACGGTTTCGCCGGAGAGCTGGGACATGTGACGATGGTTCGCGGCGAGGAAGGACGTCCTTGCGGATGCGGACGTACCGGATGTCTGGAGGCCTACTGCTCTGCAACAGGTGTGGCCCGTACAGCCCGTGAGATTCTGGCAAAGACCAACCGTGAGAGTCTGCTCCGTGAGTTGGACCCTGAGAAGATCACCTCACTCGATGTGTCTATCGCTGCCGGTAAGGGCGACGAGTTGGCCAAGGAGATCTATGATTTCACGGGTAAGATGCTCGGTGAGGCCTGTGCCGACTTCGCAGCCTTCTCCTCACCCGAAGCATTCATCTTCTTCGGCGGTATGGTGAAGGCCGGAGAACTGATCATGAAACCTATCCGCGAGGCTTACGAGGCTCACGTGCTGAAGATCTTCAAGAATAAGGCGCAGTTCCTGGTGAGTGGCTTGGATGGTGCCAGTGCTGCTGTGCTTGGAGCCAGTGCCATTGGATGGGAGATTCAATGAAAAGTGAATAGTGATTAGTGAATAAAAGGAGGTTGGTGCAGGACGCTACCAACCTCTAAATATAAAAGATAAGGTGAATCAGCAAACGGCTGATAAGAATCTTATCGGTGGCAAATATACGGCATATTTACTAATTTTGCAAATTTTTGAGCAGAAAAATGCATTTTTACTGTCATTTTATCAAAAAGTTGGCAAAAAATTTGGAAGATTGAAAGATAATGCTTACTTTTGCAGCCGAAACGAATAAAAAACGAAAAGATGAAGTGTATTTATAACATTTGGTGGTGGTGCTCTCGAGATTGAACAGTCGCGAGGTTCACAGCCGTATGTTATCACAAGGATAGAAGAAGGCTCGTCGCGACAGCGGCGAGTCTTTTTTCTTAACCACAGATTTCACGGATTACACAAAAACATTAAAATATATGGAGAATTATTTTGCTGATGAGAGAGGTTTTTACGGAGAGTTTGGTGGCGCTTACGTGCCCGAGATTCTCTACAAATGTGTACACGACCTGCAGGATGCTTATTTGCCAATCATCGAAAGCGATGAGTTTAAGCAGGAGTATCATGCATTGCTTAAGGACTATGTGGGACGCCCCAGTCCGCTGTACTATGCCAAGCGTATGAGCGAGCAGTATGGCTGTCAGCTCTACCTGAAGCGCGAGGACCTGAACCACACCGGTGCGCACAAAATCAACAACACCATCGGACAGATACTGCTGGCCAAGAAGATGGGTAAGACTCGCATCATAGCCGAGACAGGTGCCGGACAGCACGGTGTGGCCACAGCTACGGTGTGTGCGCTGATGAACATGAAGTGCGAGGTGTTTATGGGTGCTACCGATGTGGAGCGACAGCACACCAACGTGGAGCGCATGAAGATGCTGGGAGCCGAGGTGCACCCAGTACGCACAGGCAACATGACACTGAGCGACGCATGCAGTGAGGCTATACGCGACTGGTGCTGTCATCCTGCCGACACATTCTATATCGTGGGCAGCACCATGGGACCGCACCCCTACCCTGACCTGGTGGCACGCATGCAGAGCGTGATCAGCGAAGAGATAAAATGGCAGCTGGAGGAGAAAATCGGTCGCGACTATCCCGACTATCTGATAGCATGCATAGGCGGCGGCAGCAACGCTGCGGGCACCATCTACCACTACGTAAACGATGAGCGCGTAAACATAGTACTGGCCGAGGCCGGCGGACACGGTTGGCAGACCGACTACACGGCTGCTACCATACACAAGGGCACAACCGGTATACTGCACGGAGCCAAGATGCTGGTGATGCAGAACGAGGACGGACAGATACAGGAGGCATTCACCATCAGCGCAGGACTGGACTACCCTGGTGTTGGCCCCATGCACTGCAACATGGCCAAGAAGGGTCGCACCAAAGTGCTGAGCATCAACGACGACGAGGCTATCTACGGCGGATACGAGCTGACACGCATGGAGGGTATCATCCCCGCTATCGAGAGTGCACACGCCATCGCAGCGCTGAAGAAGTTGCAGTTTAAGAAGGACGACGTGGTAGTGCTGACAGTGAGCGGTCGCGGCGATAAGGACGTGGAGACTTACTTGAAGAACAAGGCCATGGCGAAAGAGTACGGAAATTTTTAATTGATAATTGACAATTGATAATTGATAATTATGAATACATTCAATTATAAGACGACATCGAAGACGATCCTGGCGGATCTGTATACGCCGGTGGGAGTATATATGCGACTGAGGGACCTGTATCCCCAGAGTGCACTGATGGAGAGTTCGGACTATCACGAGAAGGACAACTCGCGCTCGTTTATCGGCATAGAGCCGATGGCTAGCGTAGCTATCGGACACGGCGTGGCTACTATCACCTACCCCGACGGCAGCACACTGACACACGAGGTAAACAAGGCGTATCGCAGCGACAAGGCTATACACGAACTGATAGACCGTATACACGTGGAGGGCGACGACGCCAAGATGTGCGGACTATTTGGCTATACCAGTTTTAACGCTGTGCGCTACTTCGAGGATATCAACGTGAAGGACGAGACACAGGCCAAGAACGATGCTTCCGACTTGCTATATATATTATATAAGGTGGTGATAGTGTTCGACCACTTTAACAATACGCTGAAGGTGGTATCGCTCGACGGAGAGGATAAGATAGACGCAGTGATGAAGGCAATGAACAAGGCCAACGTACAGGCGTACGACTTCCACCCCGTAGGCGACGTGCAATCGACACTGACTGATGATGAGCATCGCGAGAACATACGCCGAGGCATTAAGCACTGCCTGAGGGGCGATGTATTCCAGATCGTACTGAGCCGCCGATTCATCCAGCAGTACGAGGGCGACGACTTTAAGCTGTATCGTGCACTGCGATCGATCAACCCAAGCCCCTATCTGTTCTACTTCGACTTTGGCGGATTCCGCATCTTCGGCAGCAGTCCCGAAACACACTGCCGCATAGAGGGCCGCAAGGCTTACATCGACCCGATAGCCGGAACAACCAAGCGTACAGGCGATGCAGAGGCTGACCGCAAGGGTGCTGAGTATCTGCGTAACGACCCAAAGGAGAACGCTGAGCATGTGATGCTGGTGGATCTGGCACGCAACGACCTGTCGAGAAACTGTCACGGCGTGAAGGTGGACTTCTATAAGGACTTGCAGTACTACAGTCATGTGATACACCTGGTGAGCCGTGTGAGCGGAGAACTGGACAACGGTGCTGATCCTATCAAGGCATTTATCGACACATTCCCTGCAGGCACACTGAGCGGTGCACCAAAGGTACGCGCTATGCAACTGATAAGCGAGTACGAACCACACAATCGCGGTGCATACGGCGGATGCATTGGCATCATCGGACTGGACGGCAGTCTGAATCAGGCCATCACCATACGTACATTTGTGAGCCGTAATGGTGAGCTGTGGTTCCAGGCTGGCGGCGGCATAGTGGCCAAGAGCGACGTGGAGTACGAACTGCAGGAGGTGAACAACAAACTGGGAGCACTGCGCAAAGCAATCCAAAAGGCTGAGAGCCTTTGATTATTGAACATTGAACATTGAGGATTGAACATTATGAAAATCGTTATTATAGATAACTACGACTCGTTTACATACAACTTGAGTCATTTAGTGAAGGAACTGGGTGCAGAGGTGACGGTGCTGCGTAACGACCAGTTTGAACTGCAGGACCTGGAGCCCTATAGCAAGATTATTCTTTCGCCTGGTCCTGGTATCCCAAGTGAGGCAGGACTGCTGCTAGATGTGATCAAGACCTATGCCGGCAAGAAGCCTATACTGGGCGTATGTCTGGGGCATCAGGCCATCGGTGAGGCATTCGGCGGAAAGCTGGAGAACCTCTCTGACGTGTTCCACGGAGTGGCTACACCATGCCACATCACGGTAGATGACCCCATCTTCAGTGGCATAGATCGCGATATCACCATCGGTCGCTATCACTCGTGGGTGGTAAGTCGCGAGGGACTGCCCGAGTGTCTGGAGGTGACAGCCGTGAGCGACGAGGGACAGATCATGGCGTTACGCCATCGCGAGCTGAATATCCGCGGCATACAGTTCCATCCAGAGAGCGTCCTAACCCCCGACGGAAGAAAAATGCTACAGAACTGGATGTTTCTTTAACATTGAACATTGAATATTGAACATTGAACATTAAATAATATGGCACAGACAATGAAAGACATCCTGAACAGGATGCTGAACCACGAGGAACTGACTCGTGAAGAGATGAAGAATATTCTGATTGGTATCACACAGAGTGAGTATCCTACAGAACAGATTACAGCACTGCTGACAGCACTGCAGATGCGCGGAGTGACAGTAGACGAACTGCTTGGTTTCCGCGACGGTATATTGGAGACAGGCGTACCCGCAATACTGAATGCCGATAGATATATCGACGTAGTAGGCACAGGCGGCGACCGCAAGAACACATTTAATATCTCGACTACATCATGTTTCGTGATAGCTGGTGCAGGCTACAAGGTGGCTAAGCACGGTAACTATGCTGCTACAAGCGTGAGCGGTGCTTCAAACGTGATACAGCACCACGGCATTAAGTTTACTGATGATATCGACAAGCTGAACCGCAGTCTGAACGAGGCTGGTATCGTGTATCTGCACGCACAACTGTTTGCCAAGGCCATGAAGTTTGTTGGTCCTATCCGCAAGGCGCTGCAGTTCCCAACGATATTCAATCTGCTGGGTCCACTGGTTAATCCATCGCAGCCTCAGTGCCAGTTGCTGGGTGTGGCCAATCTCGACCAGATGCGACTGTACAACCAGGTGTATCAGAAGATAGGCATCGACTACGGTATCGTGAACTCTATCGACGGATACGACGAGATTTCGCTGACAGGCGACTTCAAGGTGACCACCAAGCAGTACGAGCGCATATTCAAACCACAGGATCTGGGATTTGAGATAGCTAAGCCCGAGGAACTGGTAGGCGGTGCTACCGAGGAGGAGGCCGCACAGATATTCGACAGCGTACTGGAGAATCGCGCTCTGCCCGCACAGAAGAACATTGTGCTGGCAAACGCAGCATTCGGTATACAGGTGCTGGAGAAGGGACAGAAGAGTATTGAGGAGTGCGTAGCTATCGCCCGCGAGAGTATCGACAGCGGCGCCGCCCTCAGAACATTTAAGAAATTTGTAGAGCTAAACTCATAATGGATATCCTGGAAGAAATAGTAGCGAATAAGCGCGTGGAGATAGAGGCAGCTAAGCAGGCTGTGGCTCCGCAGGTGCTACACAGACAGGTGGAGGCAATACTCGACTTCAGCACACCATCGATGAAGCAGGCACTGACAGCATCCGACTCGGGCATCATAGCCGAGTTTAAGCGCAAATCGCCATCGAAGGGATGGATCAAGGAGGACGGACAGCCCGACATCATCCCGCTGAGCTACCAGAAGAACGGCGCTGCAGCACTGAGCATACTGACCGATCAGAAGTACTTTGGCGGAAGCGACGAGTTTATCAGCATAGCACGACGCAGCGGTGTGAAGATACCGGTGCTGTACAAGAACTTTGTGATAGATGAGTATCAGCTATTTCAGGCCCGA
>JAEENF010000150.1 GCA_016283605.1 Prevotella sp. | reverse complement strand
AGTTCGTCCTGCCGATGCCGAGGAAACCACCGTTTGCTGGCGCATGGCTATGGAGAATGTCGATACTCCTACCGCTCTCATCTTCTCTCGTCAGAACATCGAGATGCTGCCTGAGGGCAATGACTATACACAGGCTACCAAGGGTGCTTACGTTGTAGCTGGATCAGACGAGAACTACGACGTCATCTTGTTGGCTTCTGGTTCTGAGGTTTCTACCCTGGAGGCTGGTGCCAAGCTGTTGGCTGCCGACGGCATCAAGACACGCGTGGTGAGCGTTCCTTCTGAAGGTCTGTTCCGCAGCCAGTCGAAGGAATATCAGCAGAGCGTGCTGCCCGCTGGCAAGAAGAAGTTCGGTCTGACCGCTGGTCTGCCCGTCAACCTCGAAGGTCTGGTAGGTGCCGACGGTACCGTATGGGGTCTGGAGAGCTTCGGATTCTCTGCTCCTTACAAGGTGCTCGACGAGAAGCTGGGCTTCACTGGTGAGAACGTGTACAACCAGGTAAAGAAACTACTTGCATAATGGACGTTAAGATAGTAGGCATAGCCAGCGATCATGCTGGCTATGCTCTTAAACAGTTCGTGAAGAAGTACCTCGAGGAAAAGGGCTATGAGTTTAAAGACTATGGCACCTATACCGAGGACTCATGCGATTATAGTGACTTTGGCCATGCCTTAGCTGAGGGCATCGAGAAGGGTGAGGTGTTCCCTGGTATTGCCATCTGTGGCTCTGGTGAGGGTATTAATATGACACTCAACAAGCACCAGTCCATCCGTGCAGGCCTCTGCTGGATTCCTGAGATCGCCCATCTCATCCGTCAGCACAACAATGCCAACGTACTGGTGATGCCAGGACGTTTCATTGATGAAGAGATGGCCCGTAAGATTATGGACGAGTATTTCTCCACCGAGTTTGAGGGCGGCCGCCATCAGAAAAGAATTGATAAGATTCCCTGCAAATAAAAAGGTCTCGGCAGTTGCCGAGACTTTTTCATTCTACCTTAAAAGCCTTCACCCACTCCTTAAGCATCTCTACTGCATCAACATGTTCCGGATAATAGCGGAGCATCACGGTGACCATCCGCAGGCTGTCCGACTCTATCACCTTGCCGTAATACTCCCACTTGTCATCCTGCCCTTCGTGGATGCTATAGTCATCGCCCACCTCCACGAGGTCGGCACCCATGCCCATCATCTGTTGTCCTGGACTGCGCATCATACCGTTGAGAGAATCGACCATCACCGACAACGACACATCATCCATCATGAAGATTTCCTGCATTCCGACATCCTCGGGCAAATCCTGATGCACCAGAAACGAGGGATAGTTTATATCGAATCCCAGACGGTCACTATGATATTTCAACAGCGAATACTGTCCCATCTTGATAGAGACACTGTCGCCACTGGTAAGATCACTGACATACGCTCTCGGCTGTTTCTGACCATTCAGACAACCTACCGTCAGGAGCAACAAAGCGATGGCTCCCAACGAATAAACAACTACCCTACTCTTCTTCATAGAAAAAACACACTTTTCATTAAAATTCTGGCACAAAGATACGAAAAAGCGGTCAAATAGCAAGGAAAAATCATAAAATTCGAAAAAAAATCGGGAAATATTTCGGTAATCTGTTGAAAATTAGTAACTTTGCAGTCCGAAATCGAAAAATATCGGTTTACACATTATTAATATATAGAGAAAAAGGAATATGACAAAGGCAGACATTATCAAGCAAATTGCCGAGGAAACAGGCATCGCCAGCAAAGACGTTGCAGCCACCGTGGAGGCGTTCATGGAAGAAATCCGCGTAAGCCTTGCAGAGAACAAGGAGAACGTATATCTTCGCGGTTTTGGCACATTCACCGTGAAGCACCGTGCCGCCAAGACAGCGCGTAATATCTCCAAGAACACCACGCTGGTCATCGAGGCCCATGATTTCCCCGCTTTCAAGCCCTCTAAGAGTTTCATCGCAAAAATGAAGTAATTTATTTAAATAGTTAACAAGTATGCCAAACGGAAAGAAAAAGAAGGGCCACAAGATGGCTACTCACAAGCGTAAGAAGAGACTACGCAAGAATCGTCACAAGAGCAAGTAAGCTCTTTGCGGATTCGTCCGCAGCAAAAGAATGAAAGGAGTGTGCCTGACAATCCACAGGGATTGCGACACACCCTTTTGAGTTTTTAACCCGTCAAGAAAAGCAAAAAGACAAATGACAAGCGAAGTAATCATTGATGTTCAGCCGAAGGACATTTCGATCGCCCTGCTCGAAGACAAGACGCTGGTGGAATACCAGCAAGAGCAGCGAACGGCATCGTTCTCGGTGGGTAACATCTACGTGGCAAAGGTGAAGAAGCTGATGCCCGGACTCAACGCCTGCTTTGTGGACGTCGGCGCCGAACGCGTGGCATTCCTGCACTATCTTGACCTGGGCTCTCAATTTAGCTCTTATGAAAAATACCTGAAACAGGTAGTGAGCGACAAGAAGAAACTCTATCCTATCCAGAAGGCCACCATCCAGCCTATCCTGAAAAAAGACGGTAGTATTGCCAACACGCTGAAAGTAGGACAGGAAGTTCTCGTTCAGATCGTGAAGGAACCCATCAACACGAAGGGTCCTCGACTGACGTGCGAACTGAGCTTTGCAGGCCGTTACCTGGTGCTCATGCCCTTTGAGGATAGCGTTTCCGTATCGACAAAAATCAAGAAAGGCGAGGAACGCAGCCGCCTGAAACAGCTCATCCAAAGCATCAAGCCCAAGAATTTCGGCGTCATCGTACGTACAGTGGCCGAAGGCAAACGCGCTGCCGAGCTTGACGCAGAGCTGAAAATCCTGCTGAAACGCTGGGAAGACACCATCACCAAAGTACAGAAGACGACCGAACGTCCTCAACTGTGCTTCGAGGAACAGAGCCGTGCCGTAGCATTGTTGCGCGACCTGTTCAATCCCACCTACGACGGCATTCACATCAACGACGAAGACATGTTCCACCAAGTGAGCGACTACGTCGGGATGATTGCACCCGAGAAGAAGGACATCGTGAAACAGTACAAAGGCACGGTACCCATCTTCGACAATTTCAACGTCACCAAACAGCTGAAGTCAGGATTTGGCAAGACCGTCAACTACAAACATGGCGCCTATCTCATCATCGAGCACACCGAAGCCATGCATGTCGTCGACGTCAACAGCGGCACCCGCGTAAAGAAGGACAGCGATCAGGAAGCCAACGCACTGGAGACCAACCTCGGCGCCGCCGACGAACTGGCGCGCCAGCTGAGACTACGAGACATGGGAGGAATCATCGTAGTGGACTTCGTGGACATGAAGTTGGCCGAAGACCGTCAGATGCTTTATGAGCGGATGTGCAAGAACATGCAGAAAGACCGCGCCAAGCACAACATCCTACCCCTCTCGAAGTTCGGACTGATGCAGATCACCCGACAGCGAGTGCGCCCGGCAATGGATGTCACCGTCGATGAAGACTGTCCCACATGTCATGGATCTGGAAAGATCAAGTCGAGTTACCTGTTCACAGACCGACTGGAGAGCAAAATTGACCGCCTGGTCAATCAGATTGGAATGCGCAAGTTCTACCTGCACGTCCACCCCTACGTCGCTGCCTACATCAACAAAGGCGCCATCAGCCTGAAGATGAAGTGGCAGATGAAGTACGGCCTGGGCGTCAAGATTGTTCCTTCACAGAAACTGGCCTTCCTGCAATATGAGTTCTATGATAAGGACCGCCAGT
>JAEENF010000149.1 GCA_016283605.1 Prevotella sp. | reverse complement strand
CTCACCAAACGGGACGTGGAACAATTGTCAATGGTCAATGGTCAATGTTCAATGGAATTCCACATGTTTCCCGATCGCGACGAGCCTGGCGAGCGTCTCTTCCTTCAGTTGCAGAAGGTGTTGCCCTCGCTGGTCCACCACCAGTTGCCACCGGGCTGCAAGGACTTCGGAGAATATTACCAGTCGAGATAACCCTGCATTATTGCACAATAACCTGCCATTATTTATAAATAATGGCAGGTTATTTTTAACACTATTTTACGCTAAAATATTTGGTGGTCTCAGAAAATTTTTGTACCTTTGCAGAGTTGAAAGTTGATGAGATTCACTTTACTCAAGGCGGGAAGGGCCACCCGATGCAGCTGGTCCACTTAGTAACATAATACCACGAAAAATTTTTTAAAAAGTATGATTGAACTGTATCTTTCAAAGGTCACCGAAACCTCAGAATCGGAACAGGCGGGTAAGCTCTACGCCCGCGTGAGTTACAAACAGACCATGGGCGTGCAGGAGATGGCGCATCACATGGCGGAGCACAACACGATGTTCTCCGAGGGTTCCATCACCGGTATCCTCATCGACTTCGTGAAGTGCGTGCGCGAGATGGTGCTGATGGGCAACACGGTCAAGATCGACAACCTGGCCATCTTCAAGGCCACGGTGGAGGCCAACGGCCTGGAGACCATGTACGATGCCGACACCGACAAGGTGGCTCTGGCAACCATCGGCAACCTGGCCGAGGGTGCGAAGACCGGTCCTGCCGTGAAGGTCATCAAGCTGCTGGCACAGTCAACCGGTGAGTTCACCCGCGACGAGCTGAAGAAGGACGCCAAGCTCTCCTGGACCGACAAGACCAAGGCCGAGATCGCAGCTGCAAAGACTGCTGCCACGGGTTCGGCAGAGTCTAACGGCGGCAGCCAGAACCAGGGAGGCAATGGCGGGTCTTCGACGGGCTCAGACACCGGCAACGGCGGCTCACAGAGCGGCAACGGCGGCAACAGTCAGGCCACAAGCTTCGCCCTGACGATCACCAAGTCAGGTTCTGGCACCTCGACCGTGAAAAACGACAGCGAGGAGACCATCAACAGCGGTGACACGCTCGCTTCAGGCGCTAACGTCTACATCTCCGTGACGCCCGCCGAGGGACAGATTCCTACCGCCACGCTGAACGGCACGAACGTCTCCCTGACTGAGAACGACGGCGAGTACATCGGCACCTTCCAGATGCCTGCCCAGGCCTCCAGCCTCGTGATCAACTCCGGCAGCGATTCCGAAGAGGGCGACCAAAATTAATGCATAATTAATAATGCATAATGCATAATTATGCTGTGCAGAATCAAAATCTAAGGTATTCTGCAAACTAACGAGAGGACTGACAGACTACGAGAGTTGTCAGTCCCCTTTTTCATCTCACCACGCGAGTAAACTCTGGCTTAGCACCCTCTTCCTTACCCATCGTCACATAGATGGTAGAAGTCGATGGAGCACCACCGCCGAAGCCCTGGCTCTTCACCTTAAACTCATAGTCGATGCTGTCGTCGGTGGTACGCATGCCGAAGGTTTCAGGTGTACCCAGCGGGAACTGATAGCTCGAGCAGGCATCATCGAAGATCTTACGCTCCTTGTCGCCGACAGCCTTCTGAGCAGAATACTCAGGCAACGGCTTGACGGAACCTTTCTTGTAGCCATTCTCCTTCAGGAAACGGTCGAGTTCCTTGGCGGCAGATGCCACTCTGGCAGTACGAACACCATAGCCCTTCTCGACCTTTGCTTTGGGAAGTGCTTTCACAAGGGCGTCTGAAGATGGTTCCAGACCACCGCTGCCGAAGGTACAGAAAGGTACAATCTTCTTACCCGCGAAGTCATTCTCTTTGACGAGCGTTGCGATAGGGTTGGCGTAGGTTCCAAACCAGATGGGATAACCGAGGAAGATCACGTCGTAGTCAGTGATTTTCTTTGTCAGAGCCTTGAGGGCAGGCCACTCACCGCTCTGCATCTCCTTTTGTCCACGCTGCATCGTTTCCTGGAAATTGCCAGAATAAGGCTTCACGGCCTCGATGCTCTCAATGTCTGCGCCAAGTTGTTTCTGCAATTCTTCTGCTACAGTCTTGGTTGAACCAGTCTCTGAATAGTAAAGTACCAGCTTCTTTTGTGCGAAGCCTGTTGTAACGAATGCTGCCATAGCAAACAATAATAAAACCCTTTTCATTTTGTTGATAATTAAGTAATGAATCTGATAAGTTGCTGCAAAAATACGCTTTTTCCTACATCTATGCAAATATATCACGGATTTAGTTTGGAAAGTTCACGTTTTTTGAGTACTTTTGCCACGATTTAATGAGATTATAGCAGATGATAGTAGTGATGCTGACACTCTTTGCCCTCGTGGTCGTAGGCTTCGTAGCGGGCAAGTTGGGATACCTCGGCGGCGATTTCGACCGCCAGCTGTCCCGTCTGGTCATCAACATCACCTGTCCTGCCCTGATCCTCTCCTCAGCGATGACGGGCGAGCTGCCCGACCGCCGCTACATCCTGCCCCTGTTGCTCATCAGCGTCCTCACCTATCTGCTGCTGTCCGTCGCCGGCTTCCTGCTGCCCCGCTATCTGGTCAGGGACCGTGCGGTCCAAGGGGCCGTGGGGTTCGCACTCATCTTCGGTAATGTCGGATTCATGGGTTACCCCGTGGTAGCCTCCATCTTCGGCCACGAAGCCGTGTTCTACGCTGCCGTGCTGAATGTGGTGAACACCTTTGCCGTCTTCACCATCGGCACCATCCTCATCACCGGTACCAGCAGCGACCAGGAGCGTTTCGAGAAGAAAGTGCTCTATAGCACCCCCATGCTCGCCGCCTATCTGACGATGGGCATCGTGGCCCTGCGCATCGACAACATCCCTGCTGCCATCAGCCAGCCGCTCACCATGCTGGGCAACATCACCGTCCCAGCCGCCCTGCTCATCGTCGGCTCGTCGATGTCACAACTCTCCCTGCGCTCGATGCTGGGCAACGCCACGGTCTATGTCACTACCCTACTCCGCCTGGCCGTACTGCCCGTTGCCGTGCATTTCGTCATGCGGTTTCTCGGTTTCGAGCCGTTCGTGGTCAACATCAACACCCTCGTCATCGCGATGCCCGTTGCCACCTACGGCACCATCCTCTGTCTGAAATACGAGAAGGACACCACCATGATCACCGCCGTCACCTTTGTCACGACCCTCGTCTCGATGGTATCCATCCCCCTCCTCGTCACCCTGCTGTTCTAGGACATTGAGAATTAACTTCTGTGTCTTTATGCTTTGCATTTCAGGACGACCGCGCCTAGAGGAGGTACGGACAGAGTGACGGCAGCATCGCGCTTGAGCGTCAACTTCAGTTTCGCACCAGTCATCAGGTCGGTAGTCTGGACGTTCTTCTCCTTGATCTTCAGATAGTCGAAGGCGTGGCCAGGAATGGTGATGTCGACAGAGGCCTGAATGTCATCAAAATTCGCAACGATCAACAGCAGCTCCGAGCCTGCCTTGCGCAGGAAGGCGTACTGATGATGGTAGTGGCCGTTGACGTACATCAGATCGAACGACACACCCTCGACGACGGCCTTCTCGGTGGCGGCGATACCCAGCACTTTGTCGTAGACGGCCTTCAAGGTTTTCTCCTCCTGAGTGAGCCGGCGGTTGGCCGCACGCACCAGGGTATCCACACTCCAGTAGTCGAAGATGGTGGTTCTTCCGTCGTGGCCGCTGAAGCCCTCCTTGTCCATACCCCGCTCGCCATACTCCTGACCGAAGTAGACCATCAGCGGATTCTGCTGCAGCAGGGCCGAGACCACGAGTCCTGGCACACCCCTGCGGGCATCGCCGGCAAAGAAGCTGCTGGCCACGCGCTGCTCGTCGTGATTCTCGAGGAAGTAGAGCATGTGCTGACGGATATCGTCGGTAGCCTGCCAGGCGCCGGTGATGGCGTGGGTAGACTGGTTGCCGCGCATCACCTCGCGAACGGTGTCGTACATCCCCACCTTGTCGTAGAGGTAGTCGAAGCCGGCAGCGAGATAGTTGCGGTATTCTGCAGGATTATAGACCTCGCCGATGAAGATCAGTTGCGGATAGCGGAACTTCACCTTGTCGGTGGCCCACTGCCAGAAGGCGGCAGGCACCATCTCGGCCATATCGCAACGGAAGCCGTCGACACCCTTCGACGCCCAGAACAGCAGGATAGCGGTCATCTTGTCCCATGTGTCGGGGATAGGGCTGAAATGGCCCACACGACCAGTATAGTAGTCGACGCCGTAGTTCAGTTTCACCGTCTCATACCAGTCGTTCATGCCTGGTGCATTGTGGAAGCAGTCGTTGCCCGTCGCCTTGGCGGGTTCCTCGAGGTAAGGCTCGCTCTCACCGTGATAGAGGTCGAAGTAAGGGGTAAAGCGCTGACCCGGACAATAGTAAAAATTATTCTGAGGGTCGAAACCGTTCTGAGGGTTGTCATCCTCGCCCAGATCCTTCACGCCTTCGGGCTTACAGATGGAGTGGTACTGACGGGCCACGTGGTTGGGCACGAAGTCGATGATGACCTTCATGCCGGCCTTGTGGGTGCGCTCCACCAGCGCCTCGAACTCCTGCATGCGCTGATTGACATCAGTAGCCAGATCGGGGTCGATATCGTAATAGTCGGTGATGGCGTAAGGCGAGCCTGCCCTACCCTTCACGATGGCAGGATGATTCCTGGGAATGCCGTACTGGGTGTAGTCCGTCTGCGTAGCGTGACGGATGAGACCTGTGTACCAGATATGGCTCACGCCCATGTCCCTGATTTTTTTCAGGGTCGTGGGCGTGAAGTCGTTCAGTTTTCCGCAACCGTTCTCCTCTATGGTGCCGTTCTCCTTACGAGTCGTATTCCTGTTGCCATAGAGCCGTGTGAAAACCTGATAAATGATGATCTTATCCGATGCCATGAGCAGAGACCTCTTTGTTGATCTTGGAGATCATGCCTTGCAGCGCCTTGCCAGGACCACACTCGGTGAAGTCGTCGGCACCGTCGGCAATCATATTCTGAACACTCTGAGTCCAACGGACGGAACTCGTGAGCTGGGCAATGAGGTTAGCCTTGATCTCAGCAGGATCAGTATGAGGCTTTCCATCGACATTCTGATAGACAGGACACTTCGGCGTCTTGATCTCCGTCTGCTCGATGGCAGCCTGAAGCTCGTCCTTGGCAGGCTGCATCAGCGGAGAGTGGAACGCGCCACCCACCTTCAGCACCAGTGCACGCTTAGCACCAGCGGCCTTCAGCTGCTCGCAGGCCTCCTCGATAGCCTCGACATTGCCGGAGATCACCAGCTGACCAGGGCAGTTATAGTTGGCAGGAACGACGACGCCCTTACCCATCTTGCTCACCTCAGCGCAGACCTCCTCGACCTTCTCGTCGGGCAGGGCGATGATAGCAGCCATCGTGGAGGGCTGAGCCTCGCAGGCCTTCTGCATCGCCATAGCACGGGCGTAAACCAACTTCAATCCATCCTCGAAACTCAGGGCACCAGCAGCGGTCAGCGCAGAGAACTCACCCAGCGAGTGGCCGGCAGTCATCTTTGGCTCGAAGGCCTCACCCATGCAAAGGGCGGAAATCACACTATGGAGGAAAACGGCAGGCTGAGTGACCTTCGTCTGCTTGAGCTCCTCATCGGTGCCCTCGAACATGATGTCGGTGATGCGATAGCCGAGAATGTCGTTGGCCTTCTCGAAAAGATCCTTCGCCAGCGGGTTCGTATCATAAAGATCCTTACCCATACCTACAAACTGTGCTCCCTGTCCGGGAAATACAAATGCTTTCATTTTTCTTCTTACCTTATTTATTAATTAAATACCTTTTTACCTTTAAATCGGGTGCAAAATTACTACATTTTTCCGAAAGATGGGCCTAGAAATTCATTTTTTTGGCGAAAGAAGAGCGAATATCGAAAATTTTGTGTAAGTTTGCACTGGATAAAGAGAAAAGTCATTCGCAAATGAAACTTATCGTCATGACCAAACCCACGTTTTTCGTGGAAGAAGACAAGATCCTGGCCAACCTTTTCGACGAAGGTCTGGATGATCTTCACCTGAACAAGCCCGGTTCGTCGCCGATGTACTCCGAGCGCTTGCTGACATTGTTGGGAGAAGACCGCTGGAGCAAGATTACCGTCCATCACCACTTCTACCTGAAAGACGAGTACAAGCTGCGCGGCATACATATCGACGACGCCTTCACCGAGGCCCCTTCAGGCTATAAGGGCAACATCACGCGCACCTGTCACGCCATCAGCGAACTGAAGGAGACCAAGAAGCACGCCAACTACGTGTTCCTGCAGTCGATCTTCGACTCGCAGACCGTGGCCAGCGAGAAACAGTCGTTCACGGCCGAAGAACTGAAAGAAGCCTCGCGACAGGGACTCATCGACAAGAAAGTCTTCGCCCTTGGTGGAATGAATCTCGATAACATCAAATACGCCAAGGACTTAGGCTTCGGAGGCGTAGTCATCGCCGGCGACCTGTGGAACCGTTTCGACATCCACAACGAACTGGACTACAAGGCGCTGTTGCAGCACTTCGTGAAACTGTATAAAATTATTAACTGATAATACATAAAGACATCAACAATGAGTGAGAAAAGTACGTATATGGTTTTCTCGGGAACGGCCACAAGATACCTGGCCGAGAAGATCTGTCAGAGTCTGGGCTGTCCGCTGGGACAGTTGCAAATCACCAAGTTCTCCGATGGAGAGTTTGCCGTCAGCTACGAAGAGAGCATCCGCGGACGCGACATCTTCCTCGTGCAGAGCACCTTCCCTAACTCTGACAATCTGATGGAGCTGTTGCTGATGATCGACGCTGCCAAACGTGCCTCAGCGCGTACCATCAACGCCGTCATCCCCTACTTCGGCTGGGCCCGTCAGGACCGTAAGGACAAACCCCGTGTGAGCATCGGCGCGAAACTCGTCGCCGACCTGTTGAGTGTGGCTGGTGTGAACCGAGTGATCACGATGGACCTGCACGCAGACCAGATACAGGGTTTCTTCGATGTGCCCGTAGACCATCTCTATGCCTCAGGCGTCATCCTGCCCTACCTGCAGAGTCTGCACCTCGACAACCTCGTTATCGCCTCACCCGATGTGGGCGGTTCGAAGCGTGCCAACACCTATGCCAAGTACCTCGGCTGTCCGCTGGTACTCTGCAACAAGACGCGTGCCCGCGCCAATGTCGTTGCCACGATGCAGATCATCGGTGAGGTGGAAGGTAAGAACGTGGTCATCATCGACGATATGGTGGATACCGCAGGCACCATCACGAAGGCTGCCGACCTGATGAAGGAGAACGGTGCCAAGACGGTGAGAGCCTGTGCCTCGCATTGTGTGATGAGCGGTCCGGCCAGCGACCGTGTGCAGGAGTCTGCCCTCGAGGAAATCGTTTTCACCGACTCGATCCCCTACACCCAGCGTTGTGCCAAGGTGAAACAAATCTCTGTGGCCGACACCTTCGCAGAGGCCATCCGCCGTGTGATTAATAACCAGAGTATTAGTGACCTCTACCTCATTTAAGTGAATAGTGAAGAGTGAAAAGTGAAAAATTTGCTGCTGCCGTAGTTGGTCTTATGGTGTGTCTGACGATTTTGGGTTGCCAGAACTCGAAGATCCAGCAGCAACGGGAGTGGAACGCGCTGTGTGACACCATCGCCGAATGCTCGCAGAAGATCTCGAACATCGTCGGCGTGATCCATCAGAGCGGCAGCACCACCGAAGCCACACAACAGGCGCTGCTACACGAGATAGATAGTCTGGACCGCAGGATGAAAGACGCCATCCGTCGTTGCGGCGAACGAAACAAAGACAACGACCTGGGACGCTACATCCGCGAGAACTACAAGGAAGAATAAAAAAGAATCCCCGCTCAAACAGCTTGAGCGGG
>JAEENF010000148.1 GCA_016283605.1 Prevotella sp. | reverse complement strand
AGGAGATAACCCCAAGGTTTCTGACTCCAGGGTCCTTTTGGAAGGATGGGTGAGTGGCTGAAACCAGCAGTTTGCTAAACTGCCGTACGGGTTCCCGTACCGGGGGTTCGAATCCCCCTCCTTCCGCAGCCGAGGGGATTTCTCTGCGAGAGCATCTTTGAAATGCTGGTCGATTCATCTAATGGTTAGGATACAAGATTCTCAATCTTGGCATAGGGGTTCGATTCCCCTATCGACTACAAATCAACCCTGTAAGTCATAGATTTACAGGGTTATTTTTTTTCCCAACTTCTCTTCAATATGTTAGAATTAAAAGAAGTCCGACAGAGTTATCTGCCGGACTTCTTTATGTTGCTTGAATCTTATGCTTAGAAGAACAGGTAGCGGTTGTCCACCACATTTGCCTTCTGATAGAGTTCCTGCATGAAGCGGCCAGCTGCCTGCATGGCACGCTGGGCAAGCTGCTTCTCCTGAGCCTTTGCATCGAACTTGGCACCATCGCGCTCCACCTTGTTGAGAAGCTGGAACAGATAAGCACCACCGTTACCCTTCACAGCTGTTGCAGAGAACTTGCCAGGAGCAGCTGCGGCCACAGCACCAGAAAGGGCGGGCTCGCTGGCACCAGTAGCCTGTACAAAGACAGGAGCAGAGAAGGTAATCTGGTTGACAGAGTCGACCTTAGCACCAGCAGCCTTGGCATCGGCGATAGACTTCACCTTTGACACACGCTCCTTAATCTGGTCGAACTTCTTGTCGCGGAGAACTTCTGCCTTCAGGATATCCTTTACACCATCGACGTCACGATAGCCTACAGGGTGAATCTTGGTCATGGCAACCACCAGCAGGTGATCGTTGTTACCACACTCATAAAGTGGAGAAACCTGACCCTCTTTGGCATCGAAGATCCACTTCATAGCCTCGCGGGTGGCACGGAGATTGGCCACATTGTGCTCAGAATTGAAGAGATCCTTGCGCTCCTGAACCTGGAAGCCGAACTTACCAGCGTTCTTTTCAAGACTTTCAAGTGTCTTGTTCTCGCTGACATACTGGCTGAACTTGTTGTAAGCGTCAGAGTAGGTCTGCTTAGAGAAGTCGATAGTATGCTTGATAACGGCCACGTCGTACTTGTCGACCATGGCCTTGCGGGCTGTAACCTGCAGGATGATGTTACCAGAGGTGAATGCGAGGTTCTTCACATCGTTGACAGCAAGTGTCTGGATGCTGTTGAGGTAGTTCTTCGACTCCTCGTCCATCGTGCTGGAGTTCTCGTACATGGCAGAGGTGAGCCACTGCTTCTGTCCGTCCTGACCGTACTTCTTAGCGAGAGCCTCGAAGTCAGCACCGGCCTTCAGAGCGTTGTAGACGCTGTCGGCAGTCTTCTTGGCAGCCTCAACGGTTGCACCACCGATCTGGATCTGACGGTACTCGATAGAGTCAGGAGCCTGAGCCTTAGAGATGAGCTTCACCACGTTGAGGGTGTTATCGCTCTTGCTCTCGAACGGACGTGTGGTCTGACCTACGGCCATAGAGTCGATCTTGGCTGCGATGTCTGAAGGATAAGCACGCTTGGTAGCTGCGATGCCGGTATAGGGGAACTGGCTCTGAGCCTTGCGAACCACCTCAGCGGGGTTGGCACCGCTCTCGAGCTTGTCAGCAGCCTCGGTCATGGTCTTCATCAGAGCCTGACGGTCTGCGGCTGATGCTACCACCTGGAAGTCGACATACTTGATATCACGGCTCTCAACGGTCTGCTTGAAGGTCTCCTTCAGCTCGTTGTACTTGGCCTTCAGGTCAGCATCGCTCACCTTTACGTCGTTATCGTTGATAGCGCTGTAGGGGAAGCTGGCCAGGATGATATTGTTCTCGATGTTCTGACCCTCGTAAGCCTTGCGGGCAGAGATGGGGTTAGAGATGAGCGAACCGGCGATGAGCGACTGGTACTTCTCGGTGAGACGCTGTGTGCGGAGCTGCTTCTCGAGGAACTGCCAGTACTTGTAAATGCGGTCGTACTGCTCTGCCACCTGGGAATTACCTGCGTTCTTCTTATAGTCGCTGAGGAACTTGGTGAGCATGGTCACATCAAAACGACCTGTCGTCTGGTTTACGAATGGAGACTGTGTGAGCAGAGGGTTAGTACCTTCCTTCATGATATTCTGAAGCTCCTCGTCTGTAACAGTAAGACCGAGCTTCTCACACTCATTGTTGATAATCTGCTCGTTGATGTAAGAGTTCCAAACCTGATCCTTGATCTGGTTGAGCTCCTCCTCAGAGAAGTTGTCGCGACCCTGAGTCATCTTGATGACCTCCTGATACTCGTCTACGAGAGCCTGGAAGTCCTGTACGTTAACTTTGTTTCCTAACACTTCGCCAATCTGCTGACGCTGCTGATTCTGGGTAGCTTCGCAAGAACGAACAGCTTCCTCAGCAATGAAGGCGAAAAGGCCAAGACCGATGATAATCACCAGAATCAAACCTCTTTTTCTGATTTTTCCTAATGCTGCCATTTTTTAATTTATTTTTTTATATTTTTCTTGTTCTTTTGTTCTTATGCCTAAAAACGCGTGCAAAATTACTAAAAAGGATTGAATTGAGCAAAAATTTTGGAGAATTTTCACTTATTCCACCACTTTTAATCGGACTAACTCGATTTTTGTCGCGGTATTCTTGACGATTTTGAATTCGAAGTGGCCGATACGGACGATCTCGTTCAGTTTCGGGAACGACTGATATTCGTGTAGGATAAGTCC
>JAEENF010000147.1 GCA_016283605.1 Prevotella sp. | reverse complement strand
GGACGAAGAGCGCAAGGAATATGACACTATCCTGGAGAAATTCTTCCAAGAACACCCACAAGTACACCACTGCATCACTTTCAACTCGAAAGCTCATCTCGTAGGTGAATTTCTACAGAAGACCAATCGCCGAGGTGTACAGATTATGGGCTATGACATGGTGCATAAAAACGAGGAATGCATTCGTCAGGGGAGCATATCCTTCCTCATCGCCCAGCATGCCTATCAGCAGGGATATGCCAGTGTCGACGCACTCTTTAATGCCGTCGTACTGAAACGTGCCGTCAACCCCGTAAACTATATGCCGATAGAGATCTTGACGAAAGAAAACGTAGACTTTTATCGCAGAACTGCAATATAAAACTAATGTAACAAATATAACATGGAACAAGCTACTTATTTAAAAATTAATCCGGCTGACAGTGTCGTAGTATGTCTGCAGCCAAAGAAAAAAGGAGAAATCATTGAAGTCGACAATCTGAGTATTGTCCTGAATCAGGACACACCTGCAGGACACAAGGTACTCATCAAGGACGTAAAGGAAGGTGAGAATATCATCAAATACGGTTATCCCATCGGCCATGCCCGTAAAGACCTGAAGGCCGGAGAGTGGGTAAACGAGAATAACCTGAAGACCAATCTCTCTGGTACGCTCGAATACACCTATAACCCCGTTGACGAGGAGTTGACCATCAAAAAAGAGAACCGCACCTTCATGGCCTACAAACGTAAGAACGGAGATGTTGGTGTACGTAATGAGATATGGATCGTGCCTACTGTAGGCTGTGTGAACGGCATCGCAGAAAAACTTGCAGAGAAGTTGCGCAAGGAAACAGGTCTTAGGGATATCGACAGCATATATGCCTGGCATCATAACTACGGTTGCTCACAACTTTCTGAAGACCACGAGAACACCCGTAAGGTGCTCCGCGATATCTGTCTGCATCCCAACGCTGGTGCGGTGCTCGTACTGAGTCTGGGGTGTGAGAACAACCAACCTGAAGACTTTATGGCCATGCTTGGTGACTACGACAAAGACCGTATCAGACTGCTTGTCACGCAGCGTGTAGAAGGCGATGAAGTAGAAGCCGGCATGCAGATACTGCGCGAACTCTATGCCATAGCCAGCAAAGACAAGCGTGAGGAGGTGCCTGTAAGTCAACTGCGTGTAGGACTGAAGTGCGGTGGCTCCGACGGATTCTCAGGTATCACGGCTAATCCTCTCGTGGGAGAGTTCAGCGATTGGCTTGTAGCTCAAGGAGGAACTAGTGTACTCACAGAAGTGCCTGAGATGTTCGGTGCAGAGACGATTCTTATGAACCGTTGCAAGACACCAGAGCTCTTCGAACAGACGGTATCAATGATTAACAACTTCAAGAACTACTTCCTTTCTCATGGAGAGCCTGTGGGCGAGAATCCCTCACCAGGCAACAAGGCTGGAGGCATCTCTACGCTTGAGGACAAGGCGCTGGGATGTACACAGAAGTGTGGCAAGGCACCTGTAAGCGGTGTGATGGAATATGGTGACCGACTTGAGAACAAAGGCCTGAACCTGCTCTCAGCACCAGGCAACGATCTTGTTGCTGCTACAGCCCTAGCTTCTTGCGGATGCCACATCGTGCTCTTCACGACAGGACGAGGTACACCTTTCGGTACGTTCGTTCCTACGATGAAGATCGCCACCAATCCCACTCTCGCAAAGAACAAGCCTAACTGGGTGGATTTCTCTGCAGGACAACTCGTTGAAGGCCGCACAATGAATGAGCTTGTACCAGAGTTCATTGACAAGGTTCTCTCCGTTGCCAGTGGTCAGAAAGCCCGTAATGAGGAGAATGACTATCGTGAAATATCCATTTTCAAGAACGGCGTGACTCTTTAGTGAAGAGTGAAGAGTGAAGAGTGAAGAATAAAGGTCTTATAGCATTATCACCCCTTGGGGTGTTCATCGTACTCTATTTAGTCACCAGCATCATTGCTGGTGACTTCTACAAGATGCCCATCACTGTGGCATTCATGGTGTCGAGTATCTATGCGGTGATCATTCACGGGGGAAGACCGCTTCGCGAGAGGATAGACATTTACAGTCGCGGAGCCGCTACAGGTCAGATGATGCTGATGATCTGGATTTTCGTACTTGCAGGAGCCTTTGCCAACTCTGCAAAGGTGATGGGAAGCATCGATGCAACGGTAAATCTCACACTCTCTCTCCTACCGCCACAGATGCTGCTTGCAGGACTGTTTGTGGCAGCATGTTTCATATCATTATCGATAGGTACGAGCGTTGGTACCATTGTTGCCCTCACACCTATTGCCGCAGGAGTAGCCCACCAGACAGGTACAGACATTGCATTGATGACTGCCGTAGTCGTTGGAGGTTCTTTCTTTGGTGACAATCTTTCTTTTATCTCTGATACGACCATCGTAGCCACTTCGACACAAGGCTGCAAACTGTCGGACAAATTCCGGGTGAACTCATTTATAGTTCTTCCTGCAGCTATCATTATCTTCGCCATCTATGTCTTCATGGGATTCAGCACACAGGCACCACAAGAGGTCGAGCATGTGGAATGGGTGAAAGTCATACCTTATCTCGTGGTATTAGTTACAGCCATCTTTGGCATGAATGTTATGGCTGTGTTGACGATAGGCATCATCCTTACGGGTCTGATAGGATTATTGACAGGTACCTTCGATGTCTTCGGATGGATGAAAGCCATGGGCGATGGCATTATCGGTATGGGGGAGTTGATTATAATCACCATGATGGCAGGAGGTATGCTGGAACTCATTAAACAACAAGGTGGCATAGACTTTATTATTGAGCGCATGACGCGTCGCATTCACGGAAAACGCGGTGCGGAATTGTCGATAGGTACATTGGTGGCCCTTGTAGATATCTGTACAGCCAACAACACCGTTGCCATTATCACTGTAGGAGGCATAGCCAAACAGATTGGTGACAGGTACGGTGTGGATAACAAGAAAGCTGCTTCGATACTCGACACTTTCTCATGTTTCATACAAGGGCTGATTCCATATGGGGCTCAACTGTTGATGGCCGCAGGACTTGCGACACTCAACCCTGTGAAGATCATTCCATATCTTTATTATCCCTTCGCCATAGGTATAGCAGCACTTCTATCAATACTGCTACGTTATCCTAAGCGTTATTCATAACTTTAGACATCATGGACATTATCCAGCGTAACATCTTCAAACTCATTCGTTGCGGTGCTTTCAACACAAAAGAACAGATAGAGCCCATGTCTGCTTTCAAATGGGCGAAGCTATTTCAATTAGCGATCATCCATGATGTTGCCTGTGACGTCTACGAGGGTCTACAGCAATGCAAAGACCAGTTTTTCCTCCGCATGACAGAAGCCCAATGGGAACTATGGGAGAAGACCATCAACGACATCCGTCAGGCGCCTCCGTCAGAAGATCAGGAAGAAAATGAGTTTCTTAAGGCAGACCATCTGACCAACCCTATACTAAACCATAAGTTACAGAACATCCTCGATGATGAGAGTTCTGATACCAGGACACGCCAGTTATTGCTGACCATCATCCGCACCGCGAGACATATTTTGAACGAGGGCTTACCCATCAAAGAACTCATTCTCCTTGGAAAAGAACTTCGCCATGAGAGCAATCGTATAGACTTTAACACCCTTGAAAAATGGCTCAGGAGTCTCACATTCCAACAAGCCGCCCATCTGGAAGGGGCTTTGCTGGTAGAACTATTGGGATTTGAAAAAGAAGAGATTTCCTTTATCAGCATGACAGATGACTCGCATATCAAGCAAGTTGCTCAAGAGTTGATTGAGTTTACTCATTCACGACCTAAGAACTACTACTTCACACAAGGTGACGACAATATCTTCATACATACCAACAACGGAAGTGCCATACTGGGACATGTACGTCGCTCAGCACGATACTTCCGTTATTTTCCTTCAGAGACCTTGACGAACTTTTTTGCAACGTTCGCCCATTCTCTTTCACATATCGAGGAATAGATTCTATTCAACAGAACTTTCCAATACCGCTTCCTCCTGGGCTTTCAGGATGGAGTCTTGCTCAGCCTGACGGCGTCTTGCTTCAGCTTCCTCCTTCAAACGATCATAAGCATTGGCAGCTTCATCATAGTAATTACCCTGCTGATGACTATCCATATACTTCTGATAGGACTCCATGGTATCCTCCAGCTTGGCTGCATCGAAATCAAGAGAATCAATAATCAGACGGGCTTCAGGCAGATGGATATTTCCTGGATTACGATCGATAAACAACTGCAAGGCTGCTTTCGACTTGCTGGCAACGGCATTTTCCCAATCACGGTCAATCTTCTTAAAGGCTTCCAGATGTGCAATAATAGAATCACGATGAGCCTTCTTAGCATCGGCATACATATCCAAAAAGTTCTGAAGAACGGCTGGTTCGGTGCTCATCATCGCATTCTCATAAGCACGCTGCTCATTCTCCTCCTGCGTCTTCTGATAGAAATAAATGCCAAGGAAAACAATAATCAATGCTATAACAAAGCCTACGATGATTGAAGACCATAAAACCTTATGTCCACCTTTCTTCTCCTTCTTAGGAGTAGCCGGCTGAGGACTCTCCGGAATCTCTGGAGCGATATCATACTGGGGAGAGGCAACTGGTACTGTCTCTTCTACCACAGGCGCAGAGGCGTTGATACTACAATGACAGTTAGGACACTCCTGTTGATCTTTGAAAAGATATTCTCCACAGTCAGGACAACGAGTGATCATTCCTGCTATCTCTATACCACACGAAGGACATATCTTTGCGCGGTCGCTAACCTGATGACCGCATTCTGGACATTTGATGATCATATTGATACTTACAATTTAGAGATTTACATTTTTCGATTTATTACCAATGGCGGAAACGGATCTCTCGAAGTCCGTGACGTCCCATAAAACGTGATTTGTCAACATAACCGTTCACACCGACGATACGACCTTTACCCGTATACTGCCACATTGTGATGTCGCGTTCATCAGCTAAAACGGGTTCTTCTTCAGTATACATGGCTATCATCAACTGATAATTATCTAGTTTACCCACCAGATGCTTGTTATAGAAGTTTCGGAACGTATAGACCAGCGGCTTCTGACGATAGGTCCTCTCAATCATACTGAGGAAAGTCAGCAGCGAATCACAGAACTGTTCTGTGGGCATATTGCCCGTGGTCTCCACATCGATCATCGGAATCAGATCTTGTTCACCTGGACGACACTGCGTCATGAAGTTCTGCAGTTGCAAATGTAGTTCGGTCTTTGGACGAAAGAAATGGTAGGATCCCACTTTCAGACCATAGCGATGCGCCAATTCGATATTACGTTCGTATTTCGCATCAATTCTGTCTCCACCCTCTGTGGCTTTCAGATAGACATAAGCCATCTTTGTATTCTCACCGACAGTTTCCCAGAACACCTCTCCCTGATAGTGTGACAGGTCGATACCATGAACATGACCACAGGTATCCTCACACATCAGATAGGGATTGTAGTCGCTGTCCTGAAGATTCACAATAGGAGCAGGTTTTACCACATACGTCTTCTTAGAAGACTTTTTCTTCTTGCTTCTCACCACCTTGTGTGTCTTCTGTCGAGTACGCCGTTTACTTCTTTTCGAACGCTGGGCATAAGCATCTCCAACAGCCATCAGCACAATACATATTATAAATAATATAGAGAGTTTCTTCATTATTATCTTTTTT
>JAEENF010000146.1 GCA_016283605.1 Prevotella sp. | reverse complement strand
ACACCATTTCCACAGGCTACGCCCATGTCGACTTCTACACCATCATCCTTACCTTTGTTGATGGTCATCAGGTTGTCGGGCTTATTGATGGTATTGGCAACGACTTTCGCTGGGATAAGCTTATACTGGCTGAGGAAACGCAGTTCGTTGCGTTCCTCAACAGTAGTATCGTTGGTGACATCTGTATACAGCCGGCGCAACTGGTCGACTTGCCGTTCCAGATAGAAGTTGCGAAGTGTGAGTTCTTCATTGACTCTCGTCAGAGAGAAGAATGAAGTCACTCCACTTTCTACTTCATAGACCTTTCCTGCGATGTGATTGGCCGATGACAACCATGCGTTTCCCTGATAGCTGTTGTAATTTAACAGCATCACTACACTAAGTGCCTCTAACAGCAGAAAGAGGAACCAGTGATGATATTTCCTCAGGAAATCAAGCAGGTTGTACATGACCTACTTCACTTATCTCATCAGGAAAGAGAAACGGTCGACGTTCTTCAGGGCTATACCAGCACCCTTGGCTACACTGTGGAGAGGATCCTCAGGCACGTGGAACGGAATGTTGATCTTGTCTGTCAGACGCTTGTCGAGACCGCGCAGCAAAGCACCACCACCAGAGAGGTAGATACCGTTCTTTACAATGTCTGCATACAACTCAGGAGGTGTGTTCTCAAGAGCAGAGAGTACGGCAGACTCGATGCGTGCAACAGTCTTGTCGATGCAGTGGGCAATCTCCTGATAGCATACAGGTACCTCCATCGGTAGGGCTGTGATACGGTTAGGACCGTGTACGATGAAATCCTCAGGTGCATCGTCGCCCAGATCTGTCAAGGCAGAGCCTACGCTGATCTTGATACGCTCAGCCATACGCTCACTGACTCTCACGTTATGCTGACGGCTCATATATTCCTGAATGTCAGTGTTCAGATCATCGCCAGCCACCTTGATACTAGTATTGGCTACAATACCACCAAGCGATATAACAGCAATCTCCGTGGTACCACCACCGATATCAACAATCATATTACCTTCCGGTGCCTCTACGTCTATACCAATACCGATAGCTGCAGCCATCGGCTCAAAGATCAGATATACATCACGGCCGTCTGCGTGTTCTGCAGAGTCTCGTACAGCACGAAGCTCCACTTCTGTAGAACCAGAAGGAACGCCGATCACCATACGGAGGGAAGGTGAGAACAGTCGTGATCCTGTGTGTACCATCTTAATCATTCCGCGCATCATCTGCTCGCAGGCGGAGAAGTCGGCTATCACGCCATCGCGAAGGGGACGGATGGTACGGATGTTATCGTGCGTCTTTTCATACATCATCTTGGCCTTTTCGCCTACGGCAATCATCTTGTCGGTACGACGGTCGAGGGCTACGACAGAAGGCTCATCGACAACGATCTTGTCATCGCTGATGATGATGGTGTTTGCTGTACCCAGGTCCATTGCTATCTCCTGGACAAAACTAAAAAATCCCATGTTCTTAATTTTTTTACTACAACTTATACAACTTAGACAACATTTTCAACTTTCTTTTCTATATTCGGTCTGACCGAAAGAGTTGTTTAAGTTGTCTTTGTTGTCGTTAAATATTCTTATTTCTCAAACCACGCATTGATGGCTGTGTCATAGTGTGAGCTGACGCCGAAGGCACGTGTGGCGAACATACGGCGCTGTGCCTTTGTGGTCTCTGCGCCTTGCTGGTTCAGAATGTCGAGCAATACGCTGTACTCTGCCTTGCTGGGAACGATAACCACATCATTGAAGTTCTTTGCACCAGCACGGATCAGCGAAATACCGCCGATATCAATCTTCTCGATGATATCCTCTTCCGAAGCACCACTGGCTACAGTCTGTTCAAAGGGGTAGAGGTCAACAATGACCAGGTCAATTTCAGGAATCTCGTACTGTTTCATCTGCTCTTGGTCGCCTTCGTTGTCACGACGTCCGAGAATACCTCCGAACACCTTCGGATGCAGGGTCTTCACACGACCTCCGAGAATTGAGGGATAAGTAGTCACATCTTCTACCTTCTGGCATTCATAGCCCAGTGACTCAATAAACTTCTGTGTACCACCGGTAGACAGAAACTTCACACCTTCAGAGTTCAGCTTCTTCAGCAACTCATCCAGTCCATCCTTGTGGAATACCGACACCAATGCGGTCTTAATCTTCTTTGTCTCAGCCATACTTTTTGTTATAACGTTATAAAAAATGCATTTTAGGGTGCAAAGGTAATAAAAAAAGCGGATTCTATCACATTTCCTTTCAGAAAATTTTGATAAATCCGCGATGAAGTTAAGATAGGTCAATTCCTGACCTAAAACTTTAGTTGTATTTCAAAATCTGACCGGGCATCAGACGAATGTTCTTTCCGATACGGTTCAATTTGCAGAGGGCGTCAACTGTCATGCCGCGCTTCTTGGCAATCGACTGCAGCGTCTCACCCTTCTTCACCTTGTGGAAGTGAACCTCAGGGGCAAACGAAGCCTCAGGTGCAGCGATGGCCATTTCTGTATCATCGTCAGCGTCAGTCTCTAAACGGCCTACACTGTTGCTGCTGGCATTGGCACCACGCAGGAGGGTAGCCTGAGCTGACTCTGCGGCATACTTGCTACGCTTGAAGGTGTAGAAGTCGCCTGTCACGTCCTGATTACGGAAGTCGAACATCAGAGCCGGATTAAGAGCTACGCCACAGAGACGTGTCTCGAAATGCAGATGTGAACCTGTGCTACGACCAGTGTTTCCACCAAGTCCGATAGGGTCCCCTGCACGTACTTCCTGATTTTCTGTCACGAGTTGCTTGGACATGTGGCCATAGTAGGTCTCCAGACCGTTGTAGTGGCGGATGACCACGTATTTGCCATAGCCTTTAGCTTCATATCTGACGACACGTACCTTACCGCTGAATGCAGCACGGATGGTATCACCGATGTAGACCTTGATGTCGAGGCCCTTGTGCTGACGTCCCCAGCGAGCTCCGAAGTTGGAGGTGATCAGACGGCTGGGCGTCGGCATGCAGAATCCGCGCAGGTCGATGGTTGCCTCATCGGGCAACGGTGTGTTGGCGCGATAGTGCGTAGAGATATTATCGAACTCGTCATAGAGGTCCGAAGCGGGGTTATCGAGCATTTCCTGATAAATCAGACGGTTGAGTGCAACTGAGTCAACCTTCTTCATTTTTTTATCTACGGGAGCCTGACGTGCTAAGAGATCCTGTGCCTGCATCGAGGTGGATGTGAGCGCCATCACGGCCAATATCAATGTATTCTTTAAAGTCTTTATCCTCATTATTTTGTTAAAGTTTAATCTGCAAGAGAAAAAAACATGGTGCAAAGGTAATAAAAACTTTTCGAAAACGAGCAAGAAAAATGTGTACGTTAACAAAGTTTATGGTAGTTTTAACACTCAATTGTAAATTCGCCAGTATCAATTCGTTATGGTTTGCTATGATATTGCGGACCAGTTGATATTGGTTTTCCTTAGCTCTCTGAGCCGTCTCCACAGCATTGCATATTTATCGGATTTGCATTCAGGATCTTCCTCGATGATGGGCTGTGCAGCGTCACGGGCCATCTGTATCAGTTGTCCGTCACGAGCGATGTCGGCGATCTTCAGATCGAAGGCCATTCCGCTCTGTTGAGTGCCCTCCAAGTCGCCAGGACCACGAAGTTTCAGGTCTGCCTCGGCAATACGGAAACCGTCGTTGGTGTCGCACATGATGTCGATGCGCTTACGGGTGTCTTCACTGAGTTTGTAGGGAGTGACAAGTATACAGAAACTTTGGTCTGCGCCACGTCCTACTCGTCCTCTGAGCTGGTGGAGCTGGGAGAGTCCGAAGCGCTGGGCATCGAGGATCACCATCACAGAGGCATTGGGTACGTTGACGCCTACTTCGATCACTGTTGTGGCCACCAGGATCTGAGTCTCACCGCTGACGAAACGTTGCATCTCGTCTTCCTTGTCCTTGGGCTTCATCTTGCCGTGCACCTTGCTGAGACGGAACTCGGGGAAGGCTTGCTTTAACACTTCGAAGCCGTCTTCGAGGTTCTTCAGGTCGCTCTTCTCGCTTTCCTCGATGAGGGGGAAGACGATATAGATTTGTCTGCCTTCACGGATCTGCTGGCGGATGCCATCGTAGAGCGAAGTCATGCGCGAGTCGAAGACGTGAGTGGTTCTCACAGGTTTTCGGCCTGGGGGCAACTCGTCGATAATGCTCACGTCGAGATCGCCATAAAGGGTCATGGCCAGGGTGCGCGGGATAGGTGTGGCCGTCATCACGAGCACATGTGGCGGATTCACACTCTTGCTCCAGAGTTTGGCGCGCTGGGCCACTCCAAAACGGTGTTGCTCATCGACCACCACAAAACCGAGACGCGCGAACTGTACCGTATCCTCGATGACGGCATGGGTACCCACGAGAATGTGGATGGTACCGTCCATCAGACCTTCGAGCACCTCCTCGCGTCGTTTGCCTTTCACGATACCTGTCAATAGGGCCACGCGCAGATCCATGTCCTTCAAGAAGGCCATGATTGTCGTCAGGTGTTGTTCAGCGAGGATTTCCGTTGGTGCCATAATGCAGGCCTGATAACCGTTGTCGATGGCAATGAGCATCGACATCAGGGCCACGAGGGTCTTGCCCGAGCCTACATCACCTTGCAGCAGACGGTTCATCTGTCGTCCGGAACCCATATCCTTGCGAATCTCACGGATGACGCGTTTCTGCGCTTCTGTCAGTGGGAAGGGCAGGTTGTTGTGGTAGAAGGTGTTGAAGACTTCGCCGACTTGCGAGAAGACATAGCCTCTGTATTTCCGTCGCTGGTCGCTCGCGTACCTTAATATATTTAATTGTATATAAAAGAGCTCTTCAAACTTCAGACGTACCCTGGCGCGTTCCAGTTCTTTGGCGTTCTGGGGGTAGTGAACGTTGCGGAAGGCCTCGTCGCGTCCCATCAGGTGGCATTCGCCGATCATGAAGTCGGGTAGGGTCTCAGGTAGGGGAGGGAGTTTTTCGATGAGGGTTTTCGTCAACCGTTCGATGGCGCGTGAGTTTAAGCCGCTCTTCTTCATCCGCTCCGTCGTGTTGTAGTAGGGCTGGAGTCCCATCGAAGAGAG
>JAEENF010000145.1 GCA_016283605.1 Prevotella sp. | reverse complement strand
ATGGTGCGCGACTTCTCGACCGACAAGGCCGTACGCCGCCACCTGACACCGCCAGCCATCATCATCATGTCGAGCGACGACAACCTGGTGCCGCCGGTGACCAACGGTCTGGCCTACTACACGGCGATGCGTAATGCCGGCAACGAGTGCGCCATGCTGGTCTATCCTACGGGCGGTCACGGTTACGGTTTCGGACCCTGGTTTGCCTATCGCAACGAGATGCTGGCCACCCTCGGCAAATGGCTCAACGCCCGTCAGGCTCCCAAGCCCGGTGCCATCCGCGTGGCCTGCCTCGGCAACAGCATCACCGACGGCTACGGCATCGAGCTGGCCTCGGCCAACGGCTATCCCGCACAGCTGCAGAAGCTGCTGGGACAGGACTACTGGGTGAAGAACTTCGGCGTGTCGTCGCGCACGATGCTGAACAAGGGCGACTATCCCTATATGAACGAGATGGCCTGGAGAGACGCGCTGGCCTTCAAGCCCGACATCGTCGTCATCAAGCTGGGTACCAACGACTCGAAGCCTGAGAACTGGCAGTACAGCTCGGAGTTCAAGCAGGACCTTCAGCAGATGATCACCACGCTGCGCCCCGACCTGGCTCAGCCGGTGAAGAAGAAGGGCAAGAAGAAGGGTGCCGCCGAGCAGCCCAAGGGTCCGCAGATCTATCTCTGCACCCCGATCCCCGCCTTCAAGTCGACCTGGAACATCAACGACTCCGTCATCGTGAACGGCGTCATCCCCATCCAGCAGGAGGTGGCCAAGCAGTATGGCCTGCAGGTGATCGACCTGCACACCCTCTATGCCAACGACGGCGACAAGATGCTGAACGACGGTATCCATCCCGATGCCAAGGGTGCACGCCGGATGGCTGAGATTATCGCTGCGGCACTGAAGGAGCAGAAATAAGAACGCGGAAAGATGATTAACGGTATTTATACGATCCTGTTGCTCATCTTGAGCAACGTGTTTATGACCTTCGCCTGGTATGGACACCTCCGACTGCAACAGTCGGGCGTGTCCTCCAACTGGCCCCTCTATCTGGTCATCGCCTTCTCGTGGGCGATTGCCTTTTTCGAATATTGTTGTCAGGTGCCCGCCAACCGTATCGGATTCATCGATAACGGCGGTCCCTTCAATCTGGTGCAGCTCAAGGTGATTCAGGAGTGTATCTCACTGGTGGTCTTCGCCATCATTGCCAACCTGATCTTCCAGCACGAGCAACTGCACTGGAACCATGCTGCCGCAGCCCTCTGTCTGATCGCTGCCGTGTATTTTGTATTTATGAAACCATAGGAAAATGAAAAAACTACTTCTACTGATATTAATTTCAAACAGTTCATTGGTCACGGCTCTTGCGCAGGAGTTCGACAACCTGCCTACGCCGGTGACTGAAGAGAAAGTGATCGATAATACCCCGGACTCCATCGCGAAGGCCCTGGAGGCACGGCCTGCACCAGGCTCGACAAGGGTGGGTGACCGTCCCGTGCTTTTCCTGATCGGCAACTCCACGATGCGTAACGGTACCCTCGGCAACGGCAATAACGGCCAGTGGGGCTGGGGATACTTCGCCAATAAGTATTTCGACGGCAGGAAGATCTCTGTAGAGAACCAGGCACTGGGCGGTATGTCGACACGTACCTTCTATACCGATCTGTGGCCGGCCGTGCGCCAGGCCCTGAAGCCAGGCGACTGGGTCATCGTGAGCATCGGACACAACGACAGCGCAGACTTCTTCGACAAGAAACGGGCGCGCGGTGTGATTCCCGGTGTCGACCCCGATACGATGGTCGTTGGCTTCAACGAACGTCGGCAGGTGAACGATACGGTCTACTCGTATGGTACCTACCTGCGGAAATATGTGGCCGAGATCCGGGCAGCCGGCGCCAACCCCATCCTGATGTCGCTGACACCCCGTGATGCCTACGGACAGGACGGGAAGATCGTCAGAAAGCCCCATACCCAGTGGGCGGCTTATATCGCTGCCGTCGAGGGTGTGCCCTTTGTGGACCTGAATGAGATCTCGGGTGCGAAACTCGATAGCTACAGCCGTTGGAAGGAACAGTATCACTTCTTCGGCGATCATATCCATACCTCGCTCTTCGGTGCTGAGATGAACGCCCGCAGTGCGGCTGAGGGTATCTGGAACTCGCAGAACCCGCAACTCGAACCCCTGAAGGCGATGATGCTCAACGTGGCGCTGCCCGCCTATGGTCAGAACCGTGAGGCCGGTAAGCCGATGGTCTTCATCACGGGCGACTCGACGGTGAAGAACAAGGACAAGGACGAAGACGGCATGTGGGGCTGGGGCTCGCAGGCCGGACTTATCTTCGACCCCGCGAAGATCTGTTGGGAGAACGTGGCCATGGCCGGGCGCTCTACGAAGACCTATCTCCGCGATGGCCGGTGGGAGAGGGTGTACAACGCCCTGCAGCCCGGCGACTTCGTGCTGATACAGTTCGGACATAACGATATCAGTCCCATCAACGACAAGAAAGGCCGTGGTGTGATACCGGGAACGGCCGATACCTGTCATGTGTACAAGATGGAGGAAGACGGTCGCTACGAGGTGGTCTATAGCTTCGGCTGGTATCTCAGGAAATTTATTGACGATGTCCGCGAGAAGGGCGCCACACCGATCCTGTTGTCGCTGACACCCCGTAACGAGTGGCCTGGAGGCCGGATCGAACGACGCAATGACAGCTATATCAAATGGTATCGTGAGGTCGTTGAGCAGACGGGTGTGGAGTTTGTGGATGTGCACAATATCAGCGGTGACTTCCTCGACAAGAAGTTTGCCTCGAAGGATGCCGCCAAGAGCAAGGCGAAGGCCTCGAAATACTATAACCACGATCATACGCACACCTCGAAACTGGGGGCACAGATGAATGCCCGCAGTGTGGCTCAGGGCCTGCGCGAGATCCATTCAGAACTGGCTAATTATCTGAAGAAGTGATTGACAGAGCGACGATAGACAAGATTCTGGATGCCACGAACATCGTTGACGTGGTGGGGGAGTTCGTCACCCTGCGCAAGGCGGGTGTGAACTATAAGGGACTCTGTCCGTTCCACGATGACAAGACACCGTCGTTCATGGTGTCGCCCTCGAAGCAGATCTGTCATTGTTTCGCCTGCGGAGAGGGTGGTAATGCCGTGAACTTCCTGATGAAGCACGAACAGATCACCTATCCCGAGGCCCTGCGCTGGCTGGCGAAGAAATACAACATCGAGATTCAGGAGCGCGAACTCTCCGACGAGGAGAAACAGCAGCAGAGCGATCGCGAGTCGATGTTTATCGTCAACGAATGGGCAATGAACTACTTCAAGGAGATCCTGAAGACCGACCCCGACGGCATCGCCATCGGCAAGCAGTATTTCCGCAGCCGCGGTATCCGTGATGACATCATCGAGAAGTTTAATCTGGGCTATGCCCTGCAGAAGCGCGATGCCCTCGCCCTCGCTGCTCAGAAGGCAGGCTACCGGGCGGAGTATCTGGTTAAGACAGGACTGTGTTTTGAAAAAGGAGATAAGGAGACAAGTAGACAGGGAGTTCAGGACAATAGATCCCTTGTCGACAGGTACGCAGGTCGTGTGATCTTCCCCTGGCTGAATGTGAGCGGTAAGGTGGTGGCCTTCGGCGGCCGACTGCTGGACTCGCGTACCAAGGGTGTGCAACAGAAATACGTGAACTCGCCCGATTCGGAAATCTATCATAAGGAACGCGAGCTCTATGGTCTCTTCCAGGCCAAGAAGGCCATCGCGAAGGAGGACAGGGTGTATATGGTGGAAGGCTATACCGATGTGATCGCCATGCATCAATGCGGTCTGGAGAATGTGGTGGCCAATAGCGGTACGGCGCTCTCGAACTATCAGATTAAGCTGCTGAGACGCTTCACACAGAATATCACCTTGTTATATGATGGTGACGAGGCGGGTATCCACGCGGCCATGAGGGGTACGGATATGCTGTTGGCAGAGGGAATGAACATCAAGGTGCTGCTGTTGCCCGATGGTGACGACCCCGACTCCTTCGCCCGCAAGCATACCGCCGAGCAGTTCAAGACGTATATCGAAGAGAACGCGACGGACTTCATTTCGTTCAAGACCCGTCTGACGGTAGAGAATGTCACCGATCCCGTAAAGCGTTCGGAGGCTATCGGCGGCATCGTGAAGAGTATCTCCGTGATACCCGACCAGATTCTGCGTTCCACCTATCTCAGTGAACTCTCGCAGCGGATGGGTATCAAGGAACAGACGCTGATCAACTCGATGAACGGTATGATCCGTAAGGATCTCGAGGAGAAGGAAAAGGAGCGTGAGCGCGAGGGACAGAAGACACCGGAGACGACACCGGAATTCATCGGCCTGCACACCATCGACGAACAGACCCGTGAGGTGGAACGTCTGCTGATACAGGCCGTCGTCAGACATGGGGATGAGATTATCTATGACCATGTGGAGACCGACGACGGTGGGGAGGTCTCGCTCAATGTGGCGCAGTACATCAACTACGACCTCAGTCAGGATGGTCTGCAGTTCCATGATGAGCGTTATAACCAGATTCTGGCAGAGGCTGTCGCACATAGTGATGATGAGGGTTTCAAGGCTGAGACCTTCTTCACCCAGCACCCCGATATCGCCATCAGTCAGCTGGCTCATGAACTGGCGGTAGAGCGTCATCAGCTGAGCCGGGGCTTCCAAGTGAAGGAGCGCGATGGCGCCCTGCGGCAGCAAGTCCTCCATCTGGTGCTCGACCTGCGTATGGACATCATCGACAAACATCTGAAAGAGATACAGGCCCAACTGAAACAGGTGGGCAACGATATGGAGCGTGTGAAGGAACTGTTGGAGGAATACAAGGCCACCCAGGAACTGCGCAACGCCCTGGCCAAGAAACTAGGAAATGACCTGATCATATAATGCACGGACTGAACCTGATCATCTTCATCCTCTATCAGCTGATAGTGATTCTGACGGTTGTACACGTTGTGATGGACAATCGCCAGCCAGCGAAGACGATGGCCTGGATTCTGGTGATCTGGTTTGTGCCTGTCGTAGGTATCGGCTTCTATCTCTTCTTCGGGGTGAACACCCGGAAGGAGAAACATATCAGTCAGCGCAGTCTGGACCAGTTGACGAAACGCTCGATGCTGGAGTTCGTGGAACAGCGCGACTTGCATCTGCCCGATGCCTATAAGGCAACGATCGACCTCTTTGTGAACGAAGACCTCTCGCTGCCCTTCAAGGACAATACGATCCGTATCTTCCGCAACGGCTATGAGTTCTTTCCGGCCTTGTTGCACGAGATTGCTGAAGCCAGGGACCATATCCATATCGACATGTATATCTTCGAGGACGATGCCCTCGGCCAGATGTTGGCTGATGCCCTTATCGCCAAGTCGAGAGAGGGTGTCGAGGTCAGGGTCATCTACGATGATGTAGGTTGTTGGAGTGTCCGTCACCGTTTCTTTGAGCGGATGCGTGAGGAGGGCGTCGAGGTTGTGCCGTTCCTGCCTGTAAGATTCCCGTCGTTTACGAGTAAGGTGAACTATCGTAATCACCGTAAACTGATGGTCATCGACGGTCGGACGGGATTTATCGGCGGCATGAATTTCGCCCTGCGTTATGTGAAGGGTACGAAGACCCAACCCTGGCGCGACATGATGATTCAGGTGACGGGTAGCGGGGTGTATAGTCTGCAGCGTTCGTTCCTGGTAGACTGGTACTTCGTAGACCGTACGCTGATCTCCAGCCGAAAGTACTATCCTCCGTTGGATGCCGAAGCCCTGCAGTTGTCGAACGACTGTATTCTTCAGACCATTACCAGCGGTCCGGTGACACCTTATCCGGAGATTATGCAGGGCTATGTGCGGATCATCTCTTCCGCCAAGCGCTATGTCTATATCCAGACACCTTATTTCCTGCCGACGGAACCCGTGCTCTTTGCTTTGAAGATGGCTGCTCTTGGGGGTGTCGATGTCCGTGTGATGGTACCTCTTCGCAGCGATGCACGTTTTGTGGAATGGTCCAGTCGCAGTTATCTGCGTGAGGTGATCGATGCCGGTGTAAAGGTGTCTCTTTACAAGGACGGTTTCCTTCATGCGAAGATGATGGTCTGCGATGATCAGATCTGTTCGTGTGGTTCTGCAAATGTCGATTTCCGCAGCTTTGAGAATAATTTCGAGGCGAATGTATTTATCTATGACGAGATGACGGCAGCCGAAATGCGCGACATCTATCTCGAGGATGAAGGGCATTCGGTATTGTTTACGGATATTCCCAAACGTATTCATCCCCGTTTCCTGAAACGTCTGGGAGAATCGCTGGCCCGTATGCTTTCGCCGCTTATGTAAACAGGGTGAAGTTCACACTGCCGTAACTGCGATGTTCGGCAAAGTGGGGATGGGCGGAGAAATCGTAATCCTTACCGTGTTCGAAAACGAACACACCACCTTCCTTCAGAAGACCTTTTTCAAAGATCAGATCTGGTATCGTCGGGAGTTCCTTCAGGGCGTAGGGAGGATCGGCGAAGATGAAGTCAAACTGCTGTTTGCACGACTTCACGAAACGGAACACGTCGCCACGCAAAGGTATGGCATCATTGGTGTCCAGTTTCTTCAGACAGTCCTGGATGAAACGGTGATGGTCTCTGTCAGCCTCTACGCTGATGACGTGACTGCAGCCTCTCGACAGCAGTTCCAGTGTGATGCTGCCTGTGCCTGAGAAGAGATCCAAGGCGGTGGCATCCTCGAAATCAATGTGGTGCGAGAGCACGTTGAAGATGTTCTCTTTGGCAAAGTCTGTCGTAGGCCGCGCCTTGAAAGAACGTGGGATATCGAAGTGCCTACCTTTATATTTTCCTGTGATAATACGCATGCTATCGTCCTTTCGTCAGCAGCGTCATCAGGTCGAAGGGCATACCCTTGATCTTCGTGGCTGGGGCTTTGTTGAATTCTATGGCAGGATCGATGATGTAGGCATTCTTCAGATAGTTGTGCAACTCTTCAAATAGCACATCCTGTTCAGGAATGTCGCCTACGATGTGCATCTCATCGTGCTCGGGTTGCAGGTTCAGCTGCTTCCAGACATAGAGCAGGAAGTAGAGGGCATCGTGCATGTCGGTGGTATCAAAGGAATTGAAGAACTTGAACCGATATTGTTGGAAGGAAAATATTTCCAGTTGTTTGTCGTGGAAGTAGCCAAAAAGCTTGTTGCGATGTCCCGTGAAACTGCGTTTGTGCAGATAATGCCAGACGGGACCCATCAGATGGATGAGGTTGACATTCTGGAAATGGTCAGTAAGTACCATCTTCAGGTCTTTGTTGATACTGAAGAGGGCTACGGCATTCGCATCGGGCAGCACGTTGTATTCGATGCTATCCATCTCCCGTTTGGGGAAAGAGTGACGGTAGAGGTCCTCGGCCTGACTCTCGACGAAGCGCTCCACAGGTACTAAGAGCACCTTTGAGTCGACCATCACCTGTACCTTTTGCTTACGGAGGATATCAGTGGTCTTGAAGGCCTCCCTCAGATTGGCTGCCATCGAGATGCCACTCTTCACCACATACGGCTCATAGATGATGGGCTCGGTGGTGTCTGTTGGGTCGCTCACTGCAAACGACAGGCTTTTCCTGCCTATACGGATAGTCTGTGTCATCATTATTATTTTATTGCCGACATCACACTGGCGATACAGGCAGCGAGTAATCCCGCAGCGAGTAATGCCAAAACGATATTGACCATTTTGTCTGAAATCTGCATATCGGCTGCAAATTTACTATTTTTTTTTGAAACAAAAGACAATTGGCTTGTTTTTTAACGACAACTAAGACAACTATGACAACATTCGACCAGGGTCGAAAAAGAAAAAGTTGTCCAAGTTGTCCAAGTTGTCGTAAAAAAATAGTATCTTTGCATCCGGAATGATACAGGACGAACTGAAATACCGTATTCTTCAGACTCTGGGCCTGCCGCCGACAAAGGAGCAGGAGCATGCGCTCAGTGTGTTCTCGGAATTCATGATGGATCGGGAAGAACGGGTGGTCATGATTCTGCGCGGTTCTGCCGGAACGGGAAAGACGACCCTCGCCGGCGCTATCGTCAGGGCGATGGCAGCGTTGCAGCAGAAAATGATGTTGCTGGCGCCTACGGGTCGTGCAGCCAAGGTGTTCTCACTATATTCCGGTCATGATGCCTATACCATCCATCGTCGTATCTACAGGCAGAAGACGGCCGCCGACTTATCGTCGTTCTCGCTCAATGAGAATCTTTATCGCGATATGCTTTTTATCGTGGATGAGGCTTCGATGATCAGTTCCACTCCTCAGGAAAATGGCATGTTCGGTTCCGGATGTCTGCTCGACGATCTGATGCAGTATGTCTATAGTGGTCAGAATTGCAGGATGCTGCTCATCGGCGACAAGGCGCAGCTGCCTCCTATAGGTGAGGAGGAGAGTCCCGCCTTGATGGCTCCTGTTCTGCGCGGCTATGATCTTGAGGTCTATGAGTGCGACCTGAATCAGGTGCTCCGTCAGAGTGAGTCGTCGGGTATCTTGTGGAACGCGACACGTATCAGAGAGATGTCGGATGGCGGCTATGTGGCATTGCCGAAAGTCCGGTTCGAGGGCTTCCCGGATATACAGATCGTCCCAGGCGACGAACTCGTTGAGACATTATCCTCCAGCTATAGTCGTGTGGGGAAGGACGAAACGATGATCGTCACCCGTAGCAATAAACGGGCTAATATCTATAATCAAGGTATCCGCAATACGATTCTCGACCGTGAAGACGAACTCTGTCGGGGAGACCTGTTGATGATTGTGAAGAACAACTATTACTGGACGGAGAATATGAAGGAGATATCCTTCCTGGCTAATGGTGACCGGGCAGTCGTGCAGCGTGTCCGGAATGTCCATGAACTCTATGGTTTCCGGTTTGCGGAGGTCACAATGCTGTTTCCCGACTATGATGACTTCGAACTGACGGCAACTGTCATTTTAGACTCCCTAACGACGGAGTCGCCAGCCCTTACACGCGAACAGCAACAACATCTCTACGAGTCGGTATTGGAGGACTATGCGTATATCACCCGTAAGGACGAACGCATGAAGAAGGTCAAGACTGATCAGTATTACAATGCCCTACAAGTGAAATTCGCCTATGCCGTCACTTGTCATAAGGCTCAGGGTGGTCAGTGGGCGCATGTCTATGTGGATCAGGGTTATATGACCGACGACATGCTAACCCTTGACTATATCCACTGGCTCTATACGGCCTTCACCCGAGCTACGGAAAAGCTTTATCTCGTCAATTGGCCCAGTAATATGTCGATGAGTCTGGGAATGCCGTAATCGTCGATGTCTTCTTCCTTGATCCAGAAATAGTCATCGGGTAGGGTAGGACGTGCGTCTGTTTCCCATAGATAGAAATCGGCGGTCAATATGCGGTGGGTCAGTACATGTTTAACGTTCTTTGCCAACAGCCTTACTCCGTCGGGGATCTTCGTTTCTCCCTCTATCAGCCAAGGCTCGTATAATCCTTGCCAGATATCGCCTTCGCCCCTACGGTGGATGGCGGTCTCACCCTGACAACGTATATATATATAAATAAGGTGGCGGGCTTTTACCTTCAGGGTCTTTAATTTTACAGGCAACTTTTCGACCTGTCCTGTGCGCAAGGCCTCGCAGCTCTCTGCCAACGGACAGATTTCGCAAGAGGCACCTTTAGGTGTGCAGACCGTAGCTCCGAAATCCATCATCGCCTGATTGAATGCTGATGCTTCCGAAGGTGGTAATAATTGTTGGGCCAGAGCCGTAAACTCTTTCTTTCCCTCGGTCGTGTTGATGGGTGTCTTGATGCCATAATGGCGGGCTAACACACGATACACGTTACCGTCGACGACTGCTGCAGGCAGTCCGAAGGCGATGCTACCGATAGCTGCTGCCGTATAATCGCCCACACCTTTCAGGCGCTTGATGTCTTCGATGGTATCAGGGAAGTGTCCTAAAGCCTTGATTTGCCTTGCCGCAAAATGCAGATTACGAGCCCGACTGTAGTAACCCAGTCCTTGCCACTCGCGCAGCACTTCATCCTCTGTAGCTGCCGCCAGGGCTTCTACGGTAGGCCATCGTCGCATGAAGCGTTCCCAATAGGCCCATCCCTGTTTTACCTGGGTTTGTTGCAGGATGATTTCCGAAAGCCAGATGGCATAGGGATCGTTGGTTTCTCGCCAAGGCAGCTCTCGTCCGTTCTGGCGGAACCAGTCTAAAATGGTCTGCGTAAAAGAGTTTTTTTCGCCCATAAAAGCAATTTTGCCTGCAAAAATACAAAAAAAGCGACAGATTTCATATAATCTCACAGATTTTTTACTATCTTTGCACCGTCAATGTGACATATTAATCATTAAAAAATAAAGTCAATGATGAAAAAGATTTTAGTTTCTTTAGTTGCGATATTGATGGCAGCGCCGTCATTCGCACAGTTCAGTAGCGGTGGTTTTGAACTCGACAAGCAGAGTTTGTATTATGGTGTCCGTTTTGGTGGAACCATTGCTTCCATCAGTGGTGACAGATCTCTGGGTAATAAAGTCGGTATCACTCTCGGTGGTGTGATTGGCCTGCGACTCTCTGAGACAACTCCTGTATTCCTGGAGTCAGGACTTTACTATACACAGCGCGGTGCCAAGGATAACGAGTGGGAGATTACGCACAACAACTTCGAGATTCCTATTTTGGTGAAATACGGCTTTAAGGTGTCAGATGATATTGCCCTTCTGCCTTTCGTTGGTCCTTATTTCGCTTATGCTATCAGTAAGGAAGAGAAGTACAAGGGTCATGATGTTAGCGCCAGCTATCCTCGTGTGAATCGTAATAATGTAGGATTCAAGCTCGGTTGTGGTGCAGAGTATCATAAGCTCTACATCGAGGCTGGTTATCAGTTTGGTGTCACAAACATTCTCGATAGTGACGATCTGAGTGCCCGTAATAATGCACTCTTTGCAAACCTCGGTATCAACTTCTAAACGATAGAATGATATGAAATGAAGAAGCCCGCCATATTGACGGGCTTCTTTCTTTATATAGATTTGATTAGTCTTACCGTGCGCTTGCTTTAGCACTGAGCGAGCTTGCCGTCAGAACCGAGTACGTTCACAATCTTGTGGATGTACATCTTCTTCATGTTCTCACGAGCGGGCTTCAGATACTGACGAGGATCGAAGTCTCCAGGATGCTCAGCCAGGTGCTTGCGGATAGCAGCAGTCATGGCCAGACGAGAGTCTGAGTCGATGTTGATCTTGCAGACAGCACTCTTAGCGGCCTTACGCAGCTGCTCCTCGGGGATACCGATAGCGGCCTCGAGCTTGCCACCGAACTGGTTGATGGTGTTCACCTCGTCCATAGGAACTGAAGAAGAACCGTGAAGAACGATAGGGAATCCGGGAAGTTTCTTCTCAATCTCAGCGAGGATGTCGAATGCCAATGGGGGCGGAACGAGCACGCCATTCACGAGTGTGCACTGCTCGGGAGTAAACTTGTGAGCACCGTGAGAAGTACCGATAGAGATAGCCAGAGAGTCGCAACCAGTACGGGTAGCGAAATCAATAACCTCCTCAGGTTTGGTGTAGTGAGACTCTGCAGAAGAAACCTCATCCTCAACACCAGCGAGTACACCGAGCTCGGCCTCAACTGTTACGTCGAACTGATGAGCATACTCTACAACCTTCTTA
>JAEENF010000144.1 GCA_016283605.1 Prevotella sp. | reverse complement strand
GCGTACGTTCAAGGATGATGATGAGCAGTCCGCTAATCATCGTGAAACCGGCCACACATACCATCAGGGCGAGGATAATCCATACGTTGATGTCCAGCAGTTCCAGCCACGAAAAGACCTGCGGATAGGCTTCATAGATGGTCTGCGATGACAAGGTGTTGAGATGTTTGTCTTCGCTGCGGTTTACCTTCGCAATGACGTCGTCATAGGTCTCTTCTAATTTCTCGAAGTCGTTCACCAGCAGTTCTGCTCCGGTGACTTCGTCTTTATCCCAGCCGTTGATCTTCTCGACGGCATAGAGATCGGTGAAGCAGAGCGACTCGTCGAAACGGGTCATATTAGTCTGGTAGATACCGCTGATTGTGTAACGACGGGTACGAACGTTGTCATCAATAAAATAGGCGTAGATGCGGTCGCCGGCCTTCAATTTCATCTTGTCGGCGATCATTTTCGAGATCAACAGCTTATTCGTGCTTGTTCTGTCGCTGAACGTGGGAATGTCGCCCTCCAACAGATGTTGTCTCAGGAAGGTCATATCGTATTCCGGTCCTACACCTTTGAAAAGTACGCCCAGGAAGTCTTCATCGGTCTTCAGAATGCCTTGTGTCATAGCATAGCGCTCGGCATGTTTGACGCCCTTCAGGTTCTTGAGCACCGTCATCATACTGTCGTCCAGACAGATGGAGTAGGGGTCGGTGGAGTTAAAGGCCTGAATGTTCATAACCTGGAGATGACTGCCGAAACCTACGACCTTGTCGCGGATGGTATGCTGGAAGCCAAGTACCACGCTGACGGTGATAATCATCACGGCCAGACCGATGCCGACGCCGAGGGTAGCAATACGGATGGCAGGGCGACTCACTTTGCGTTTGTCTCCCTGATCGCTATAGATTCTCTTCGCTATGAAAAACGGCAGATTCATGGTTACTCGTTATCCACTCTGCCAGGATAGGCTTCCAGCGCTTTCCTGAGCACAAAGAGTGCGCGCTCGAGGTCTTTCTTCTTCAAGACATAAGCGATACGTACCTGATTGATGCCGGCTCCAGGTGTGGTATAGAAACCGGCGGCAGGAGCCATCATGACGGTCTCGCCTTCGTATTCGAAGTCGGCCAGACACCAGCGGCAGAATTTCTCGGCATCGTCAACGGGTAACTTCGCTACGGTATAGAAAGCACCCATCGGGATAGGTGAATAGACACCAGGTATACGGTTCAGACCGTCGATAAGACACTTACGGCGCTCCACATATTCGTCATAGACATCGCGCAGATATTCTTCGGGTGTGTCCAATGATGCCTCGGCCACGATCTGTCCGATCAAAGGCGGAGAAAGACGGGCCTGACAGAACTTCATGACAGCCTTCCTCACTTCGGCGTTCTTTGTGATGAGGGCACCGATACGGATACCGCACTCAGAATAACGCTTCGACACGGAGTCGATAAGGATCACATTCTGCTCGATGCCTTCCAGATGACAAGCAGAGATATAGGGTGAACCCGTATAGATATATTCGCGGTAGACCTCGTCGGAGAAGAGATACAGGTCGTACTTCTTCACCAGGTCGCGGATCTGGTTCATCTCACGACGGGTATAAAGATAGCCCGTCGGGTTGTTGGGGTTGCAGATCATGATGGCCCTCGTACGTTCGTTGATGAGTTCCTCGAATTTCTCCACCTTCGGCAGCGAAAAACCTTCCTCGATGGTAGTGGCGATAGTACGGATCTTGGCGCCTGCAGAGATGGCAAAGGCCATGTAGTTGGCGTAGGCGGGCTCAGGGACGATGATCTCGTCGCCAGGATTCAGACAGGAAAGGAAGGCGAACAGCACCGCTTCAGAACCGCCGCTGGTGATGATGATGTCCTCGGCGGTGACCTTGATGTCGTACTTCGCATAGTAGTCCACGAGTTTCTCACGATAACTCAGATAACCCTGTGAGGGCGAGTATTCGAGAATCTCACGGTCTATGGTCTTCAGCGCGTCAAGTCCTACTTGGGGTGTCGGCAGGTCGGGCTGACCAATGTTCAGGTGATACACCTTCGTTCCTCTTTTCTTTGCTGCGGCGGCCAGCGGTGCGAGTTTTCTGATGGGCGACTCGGGCATCTCCAGACCGCGTACTGATATCTCTGGCATCGTTATAATTGACTATTTGACGATTTTACAATTTTACAATTTTGGGTGCAAAGGTACTAAAAATATTTTAATTCGTGCGTTTTTTCAGATATTATGTGTACTTTTGCATCAAATTTTCGAGAAATAGTCAAATAGTCAAATTGTAAAATAGTATAATAAAGAGGTGAATTACGAAGAATTGTTAGAGACTCGTGACGCACGTAAGACCAATAAGATCCGTCTGCCATACGGATTCTTCTACAAGCGTCTGATTGATGGAAAATACAGTAATTTCGTGGAGTTCCACGATGAGTTGGCTGATAATATCCTCTTTAATGAGTGTGTACGTCGACAGTGCGATGCCCTCGGGAGTGTCAAGAACAAGCATCAGTTGCATTTTACGCCCAATCAGGAGGACGAGGGAATCTATGCTCTTGCTGTAGAACCAGGCAACTACATCACTTTCGAACAGTTGCTCAACGACAGTCCGTCTGTTGTTGCACGAAAGGATTTCCTGGAGAGTACCATCCGTGATTTGGTGGAGATGGCGCATGAACTTCACGAGAAGGATATCCAATATCTCTGTTTCGCCCCTTCGAACATCTTGGTACGCAAGACAGACAATTCCGTACGTCTGCTTCTCCACGGTTCGTTCTTCCTGCCGCTGAAGATGCAGGAGAGCGTCTATGACGGTCTGGAAGATTATATCGCTCCAGAAGTGATGGCGAATGGTACTGCCGACAGTCGGAGTGACGTCTATTCACTGGGACGTTTCATTGCTTATCTCTATGAGTCGTCGGGCGTACCCTTCGAACTGAAACATGTGTTGACAAAGGCTACGGCAGAGGCTCCTGAAGACCGTTATGCTACTGTCGATGCCATGCTTGGTGCGATGACTGCACGGAAGAACCTGAGGCGTTCAGTGACGTTGGGCATCGCTGCTGTAGCAATCGCCCTGATTGTCATGGGTATATTCTTCGAGGCTGTACCGAATACGGAACCCGTGGAGTTCGTCAAACCGGTGAAGGAACCTATCAATGAAGACCTGCTTGACGAAGGTTTCGATCCTCTTACAGAATTGGGCCCTGATGCCGATTCTGCAACGATAGCCCGTGCCATTCAGGAGTATATGAGGAATGACTCCGATAAGGTCGACGAGAAGAAAATTCGTGAGTTCGAGGCCAAGGCCGAGCAGATCTTCCGCAAACAGTACTCGGCAGCTGCCGACCAGATTCTCTCGAAGATCTACAACAACGAACGTATGAACAATACCGAGAAGAACTTCCAGGCCAGTAGTGCGGAAGTGATGAAGGAACTCGTGAAGAAACAGGAGGAACTGAGTTCGAAATCATCCATCAGTGGTGAGAAGGCCCAGCGCATCGCTTCGGAAATCATCGAACAGATCACGGAGAAGAAGAAGGCTGCCCTCGAAGCCAAGGCTAAAGAGAAAGAACAGGAAAAGAATAATCAAGAATAAAATATGAGATCAAGAACAGCAGAATGGTTTGAATGCAAGATCCGTTATGAAAAAGTGATGGAAGACGGACTGCAGAAACGTGTGTCAGAAACTTATGTCGTCGACGCCCTCAGTTTCTCTGAGGCCGAGGAACGCATCATTGAAGAAATGTCGTCCTACATCAGCGGTGAGTTCGACGTGACAGATATCAAGAAGGCTCCCTATAAGGAAATATTTTTTGCCGATCAGGATATGGCCGACAAATGGTACAAGGCCAAGCTTCAGTTTATCACCATTGACGAGAAGACTGATAAGGAGAAACGCTCTACGGTGAGCTACCTCGTCAATGCAGGCTCTTTCAATGGTTCTGTAAAGAACATCGAGGAGGTGATGGGTGGAACGATGATCGACTATGTCATTTCCGCCATCAACGAGACGACCATCATGGACGTTTATGAACACGGAAAGTCTGAGAAAACAGACGACAAACCCGAATACGAACAGTAACGATGTACGACGTTAAAGGTCATCTTCACGAGGTACTTGGAAATCTGCCGCAGGGCGTTCGACTGGTGGCGATTTCCAAGTATCATCCTAATGAGTATATCCAGGCGGCCTACGATGAAGGTCAGCGTATCTTTGGTGAGAGCCACGAACAGGAACTACGTCAGAAACATGAATCGCTGCCTAAGGATATTGAGTGGCATTTTATTGGCCATCTGCAGACGAATAAGGTAAAGTACATTGCACCGTATGTTTCTATGGTTGAGGCGGTTGATTCTTTAAAGCTCTTGCGGGAGATTAACCGTCAGGCGGAGCGCTGCGGACGTGTCATCCGTGTGCTCCTCGAACTCCATATTGCTGAAGAGTCTACTAAGTATGGGCTCACTCTTGACGATTGTCGTGAGCTGTTGGAAGACGGCGAATGGCGTGAGATGAAGCATATTCAGATCTGTGGTCTGATGATGATGGCTTCTTTTGTTGACGACCAGCAACAGATCCGCCGCGAGATGCAGACAGCAGCTGATTTCTTCGATGAAGTAAAGGCAAAATACTTTGACAACGATGAGGCTTTCTGTGAACGCTCTTGGGGCATGAGCGACGATTATCTGATTGCCGTCCAGACGCGTTCTACCATGGTCCGCATCGGCACCACTATCTTTGGCCCTCGCGTTTATTGAAGTAATATTGTCCGCGCTTGCGGGTGATATTACCGTAGTTGATGGCGTGTGTCGGACAATAGTGATAGCAGGCCAGACAACAGGTGCAACGGCCGTTGTGAAGCCATTCTGGCGGTGTGCCGGCGATGTTGTCAGCCGGACAGACTTTCATGCATTTCCCACATTTGATACAGACCTCTGTATCGACCGTGAACTTGCGGTCGGTAATCATCCGTTTGTTGAAATACGCGCCCAGGACGTAGGAGTAGAGTCGGGGAGTGGCTCCCTTCTCGAGTTCTGCAATACCCCGTTTACGGTCGCGGATGATGGGTATGATATGGCTCAGCTGATGCTGGGCATTCTCCAGCTTCCATGTTTCTTTCTCCTCCGTATCCGTATACATGAAGGGCAGACAGACGTAGCTTTCAGGCATAATCACTGAAAACAGCGTCTCGGCTTCGAGACCCTTTGGTCGCAGATCCTTGTTCAGGATGGTCATACATTCGCCCATATTGTCACCGCAGGTGGTCAGCGCCCAGCAGAAATGACCGTTCTGGACCTGCATCTGTGCGATGAAGTCGCGCACGATTCTTGGCGGTTGCCAGCCGTGTGTGGGGAAGCAGAAACCGAGTCGTTCGTCTGTCTGCAACGTATAGCTGTACTGGCCTTGTCGGATGGCATCGGGGATGGATACGAGTTCCTCACCGATGGCCTCTGCGATCTGCTGTGCTACCCAACGGGTGTTGCCTGTGCCTGAGAAATAGAATATCATCGTCGTCTTAAATTAAAAAATCGGAAACCCGTTTGGTTGAGTTTCCGACGTTCATTTGGAGGTGCCTGGCGGATTCGAACCGCCGTAGACGGTTTTGCAGACCGTTGACTAAGCCACTCATCCAAGGCACCATTTCCTTAAATGCGGGTGCAAAGGTACAAATTTTTAGTGAATAACGAATAGTGAATAGTGAATAGTTGCCGCACGTTGGCATTTTTTAACATTTATGGCAGTTCATTCCGTCTTTTTCCTTGCAATTCTTATGGCATTGGTCGGCTAATGCGCAGCCCTTACAGGGGTCGTCGGCATGCCTTAAAGTCTGGAATATCCGCCATGTCGCATAGACCGCAGCCACTACCAAAATTGCCCCAACTGTCCATTCCTGCATACCTTATAGCCGTTGGAGTTTACGCAGCAACACCTTGTTGATCACCTGAATCCTCCGGCCGCTTTTCTCGATGTCCTCGCGTACATTATTTATATTATTAAAGAAGTCGCTGAAGGCATTCAAGAGGAAGTTTGGCTGACTGGCGTCCTCGATGGCCTCAGGATTGGTCAGGATACGGATACCGTTGTGTTCGATGTGGACGTCAATGTCGGCTTCAGTCATCAGCGGGTCACCGTCGAAGTGGATGGCGCCGGGCTCCTTACGGTGGATATGGATCTGCTTGGCACGGAAGGTCTTGATCTTCGAGTTGTTGCCGAAGGTCTTCATAAACAGGTCGGCGGCAATCTGAGGAGCGTCGAGCACATCGAAAGGCTCCATGATCACCACGTCCATCTCACCGTCCTTCATTGTGGCACCTGGCGCGATATAGGCATTGTTGCCGTATTGCGAGGCGTTGGCACAGGCGATCAGGAAGGCCTTGTATTTCCTCGCGCCCGTTTCGTCGCTCACCTCGTAGGTCTCGGGCTTGTATTTCAGACCTTCCTTCAACACGTTCTCCACATAAGTGATGGGTCCGCGTTTGCCGGCTTCGGCAAACTTCAGAGAGATAAAGGCGTCGAAGCCCATACCGCAGGTGCAGAAGAAGGGCAGACCGTTGATGACACCGTAGTCGAAATCCTCGATCGTACAGGCGTTGACAATGTCGATGGCTTTCTTCGGATCCATCGGCAGACAGAGATGACGGGCCAGACCGTTGCCCGATCCGCAGGGGATGATACCAAGGGCTGTCGAGGTGTGTACCAGCGAACGGGCCACCTCATTGACCGTTCCATCACCACCTACAGCCACGACGACATCCTTCTTTCCGGCGCAGGTTTTGGCAATCTCCGCAGCATGGCCGGCATACTCGGTGAAGCGCAACTCGTAGTCGAACTTCTCCTTGTCGAGGCGGTTGTATATGATGTCAGGTATCTCTTCCTTCGAATGGGTACCTGAAATCGGGTTGATGATGAAAACAATCTCAGTCTTTTTCTCCATATTCTTTTGCAAAAGTACGAAAATTGTATTAAAAATAGAACTTTTATACAAGAAAAAGCGAGAAAAACGACATTTATTAAGATTTTCTTGCACGATTTGCCAAAAAATGTGTAACTTTGCAGCCTGAAAATAAAAAAGTAGAAAAAACTATACCAATCGGAATGGGACAGTTACAGGAAAGATATAAGAATTATCGTGAGCCGCAGAAGTTCATGGCGCTCGATGTATACCCCTATTTCCGTGCCATCGAAGGCAAACAGGGTACGGAGGTAGAGATGGGCGGCCATAAGGTACTGATGTTCGGATCGAATGCTTATACCGGATTAACAGGCGACCAGCGAATCATTGATGCCGCGAAGGCAGCGCTTGATAAATACGGCTCTGGTTGCGCCGGAAGCCGTTTCCTTAACGGCACGCTGGACTTACATGTACAGCTGGAAAAAGAGATCTCGGAGTTTATTGGCAAGGACGACTGTCTCTGCTTCTCTACCGGTTTCTCAGTCAATCAGGGTGTGATACCCGCTCTGCTGAGCAAGGATGACTTTGTGATCTGTGATGACCGCGATCATGCTTCAATCGTAGACGGTCGCCGTCTGGCATTTGCCAAGCAGCTGCATTACAAGCACAATGATATGGAAGATCTGGAGCGTGTGCTGCAGAAACTTCCTCAGGAGGCTGTCAAACTGATTGTCGTCGACGGTGTTTTCTCTATGGAGGGTGACCTCGCCAAACTGCCTGAGATTGTGGAACTGAAGCATAAGTACAACTGCTCGATCATGGTTGACGAGGCCCACGGTATTGGTGTCTTCGGCAAACAGGGTAGGGGCGTGTGCGATCACTTCGGACTAACCGATGAGGTCGATCTCATTATGGGTACTTTCTCAAAGTCTCTGGCTTCTATTGGTGGTTTCATCGCTTCCGATAGCGACACCATCAATTGGCTGCGCCACACCTGCCGTACCTATATCTTCTCGGCTTCGAACACTCCTGCTGCAACGGCTGCCGCAATGACCGCCCTGCATATCATCCAGGAAGAGCCCGAGCGCATTCAGGCTCTGTGGGATGTGACGAACTATGCCCTGATGCGTTTCCGTGAGGAGGGCTTCGAGATTGGTGATACCGAGAGTCCCATTATTCCGCTCTATGTGCGCGATGTTGATAAGACGTTCCTCGTCACAGCCCTTGCTTTCAAGGCAGGTGTCTTCATCAATCCTGTCATCCCGCCGGCATGTGCACCTCAGGACACACTCGTCCGCTATGCTCTGATGGCCACGCACACCAAAGAGCAGGTTGACCGTTCGGTGGTAGCTTTGAAGAAAATCTTCGTCGAACAGGGAATCATCAAGTAAAATCTAGGATTCTTTGAAATAATTGCGGAAAAATTTGCAGGGGTCAGAAAAAAGTTGTACCTTTGCACCCGCAAAATCGAGGTGTAGCGCAGTTGGTAGCGTTCCTGGTTTGGGACCAGGCTGTCGCAGGTTCGAGTCCTGTCACCTCGACCACCCTTAAAAAATAAACCGCTGATTCATAATGGATCAGCGGTTTTTTTATGCTTTTTTCGGGTCACCTGCATAACCACGTGGGATTAACCGAAAATTTTGACCAATCTGAAAATGAAGAATTTCTTGTCAATGACTCCCCTTAGCTGAGCTTCACCTCAACATTGGTTAGTTCAAACCATTCCAGCATGTGTTCAGGCAACAAGCATTTGGCAAGTGTTTCGTATTGTGGATTCATTGTGATATCGCGTTTCCTATTAAAACGGAAATATCATGA
>JAEENF010000143.1 GCA_016283605.1 Prevotella sp. | reverse complement strand
ATGCATACGGATAAGGATAATGTGTTCACGGCCTTCAAATGGGCCACGGTGGACAAGATGCTCTTCTATAACCGTCAGTCGCTGACTTTCGAACGTGAGGAAGACTGGGGTTTCCGGACTACCGTCGCCTTCAAGACTGAAGAGAACGAAGCCTGCGGAAATCTCTATTACATCCCGCTCTCGGAATCTTCGGATAAAAACCTCTGGACCAACTGGAGCCATCCAGTCGCGGAACGCGCCTTCCGTCAGACGATTCAGCCCGACGACAACTGGACACCTGTTGCCTCCCGTAAGTTCCGCACCACCGAGCTACGCGCAGAGCTGCGCTTTGCCCCTGGTGAGACGTTCATCAATACCAAACAGCGTCGACTACCCATCAACCTCGATGCGCCTGTACTCACCGTCAGTCAGACGCTCGGTATCAAGGGGCTTCTGGGTAGCGACTACAGCTACAGTCTCACCGAGGCCTCCATCTACAAACGCTTCTGGCTGAAGTCCTGGGGCAAGATGGACTTCTACGTCAAAGGCGGCATCGAGTGGGAGAAAGTACCATACCCACTCCTCATCATGCCTCAAACCAACCTCTCCTATATCATCCAGGACTACACTTTCGAGGCTATCAACAACATGGAGTTCCCGATGGACCGCTACCTCTCGGCTCAGATCAACTGGGACTTCAACGGCAAATTCCTCAACCGCATCCCGCTCATCCGGAAACTCAAATGGCGTGAGTGGATCAGTGTCCGTTGTCTCTGGGGAGAACTCTCGGATAAGAACAATCCGTATCTGGATCATAATATCGGCAACACACTGTTGATGTATTTCCCGGAGGGGTCGTATGTCATTGACCCCAAGCGACCTTACTGGGAACTGTCGCTCGGTGTGCATAACATCTTCAAACTGATTCATGTGGAATATGTGAGACGCCTGAACTACAACGAGCTGCCTACCGCCCATAAGCATGGCGTACGGTTCATGGTCAGGATGACCTTCTAGAAAGCCCTGTAAAACAAAAGAACCAAGAGTGTCATCACGACAGTCTTGGTTCTCATTTTCTAACTAACTTATTATCAACTATTCATTACTCATTCATTTTGACGTTGCAAAGGTACGCATTTTTTTTGAGATTTGTATCATTTTGACCGTAAAAAAATACGTAAACGTTTGCGCCTTTCAATCTTTTTTTGTATCTTTGCCCCCGAATACAAAAATTGCCATGTCAACTAATAAACATAGAACGTCACTGAAGGACCTGGCCAGGGAGTTGGGCGTCAGTATTGCTACCGTCAGCAGGGCCTTACGCAACAGTCCGGAAATCGGAAAGGAAATGCAGGAAAAGGTCAAGGATCTGGCGAAACGTATGAACTATCGTCCGAACCCCTTCGCACAGAGTCTGCGGAAAGAGGCACCGCATGTCATAGGCGTTGTCGTACCTAATCTCGTGACGCATTATTATGCGGCGGTCCTCGATGGTATCGAGGCGGAAGCACAACGGGCGGGCTATTCGGTCATCAGTGCCAACACGCACGAGGACAGTGAGGCTGAGGTAAGGGCTATCGATAACTTCATCAACCTCCATGTCGAGGGTATCATCGCCTGTCTCTCGCAAAACACCACCGACTACAAGCATTTCGAGGAGATCTCAAACATGGGTATCCCTTTGGTGTTCTTCGGACGTACGTGTCTGTCGGAGAAGTTCTCCAGTGTCACGGCAAATGGGGATGAGGCAGCACAACAGGCTACGCAACACCTGATCGATACAGGGAGTCGGCGTATCGCATTCGTCGGAGGACCGAACCACCTCGATATGGTCCGCCGGCGGAAACATGGCTATCTGGAGGCACTACGGGAGAACCATATTCCCATCGAGCGCGAACTGGTGGTCTGTGAGAAGATCGACTACCAATGGGGCATGGAGGCAGTCACAAAGCTGTTGCAGATGGAAAACCGGCCTGATGCCATATTGGCCTTCAACGATATCATCACCTTCGCGGCCTTCGCGGCCATCAAAGAGGCTGGACTACAGATCCCGGAGGATGTGGCACTCATAGGATTTACCGATGACCCGCATGCGGGCTATGTCACACCACGCTTGTCGCTCATTGCCGACCAGTCTCAACTCATGGGAGAGACAGCTTGTCAACTGCTCCTGAAAAATATCAATGGCGATTCAAAGATCTATAAAAAGATAGTGCCTCAGGAACTGGTCATCCGAGACACTTCTTCTCGCAAGAAATAAAAAAAATCCCGCCAACCGGCGGGATTTCTTGTTGTTATTTGTTTCTTTCTTTCCAGAGCTTGGTCATATCCTCGAGCGTCTTGCCCTTCGTCTCGGGAACGAGCTTCCAGACGAACAGTGCTGCGATGACGCAGATGATACCGTAGAGACCGTAGGTGAACCAGTGACCGAAGTCATCACCCTCGGTGAGGTGCATGTTGAACATCGGCACGAAGGTTGATGACACGATGAAGTTCGAGATCCACTGGAAGGCCACGGCGATGGCCACAGCAGCACCACGGATGGTGTTGGGGAAGATTTCAGCGATGAGTACCCAGCAGATGGGACCCCATGAGAACATGAACGATGCTGAGTAGATGAGCAGTGAGGCAGCGGTGATCAGTGAAAGGCTCTCATTACCAAAGGTGACTGCCACACCGAAGGCACCGATAGCCATACCTAAAGAACCGGAGATGAGCAGTGGCTTGCGGCCCCACTTCTCGACGGTGAACACAGCCACCAGCGTGAACGTAATGTTGATGATACCCATGAAGACGGTCAGCATCATCGGGTCGTCCATACCCATATCACCGAAGATACGTGGAGCGTAGTAGAGCACAGCATTGATACCTACAGCCTGCTGGAACACGCTGAGCATGATACCGATGAAGATACACATGGCACCGTAGGTCAGCAGCTTCTCGGTCTTCACCACCATCGTGTCCTTGATGTCCTGCAGGATCTGGGCAGCCTTGCTTGAACCGTTGATCTTCGACAGGATGCCAAGGGCCTTCTGGTCCTGACCGATCGAGACAAGGTAACGCGGAGTCTCAGGCACGAAGCAGATCAGCAGTGCGAAGAGACCTGCGGGAACAGCCTCACTACCGAACATATAACGCCAACCGGTTGTGACGGTCCACTGGGCGGCTGGGGTGATGGCAGCAATGCCCTTACCCATCTCCTCCACGAGCGGCTGGATGTGGTCACCCAGGATGAAGAAGTTCACGAAGTAAACGACCAGCTGACCGAAGATAATGGCGAACTGGTTCCAGCTGACGAGCATACCACGGATATTGGATGGTGCCACCTCACCGATATACATCGGACAGATAGCCGAGGCCAGACCGACACCGATACCACCGATGACACGGTAGAAGTTGAACATGATGAGCAGTGAGTAGGTGGGCTGACCATAGTCGAAGAACAGGAACTCCGGATCCATCGAACCCAGGGCAGAGATGAAGAAGAGGATACCGGCGATGATCAGTGACTTCTTACGACCGAGGTTTGTGGCCAGGAAGCCTGACAAGGCGGAACCGATGATACAACCGATAAGGGCGGAGGCAGAGGTGAAGCCGTGCCAGCCATCGGTATAGGCGAAGTCCTTGGCTTCCATGAAAAACGCCTGGAGACCTTTCTCGGCTCCAGAGATTACTGCGGTGTCATAACCGAACAACAGGCCACCCAGGACGGCGACCATCACGATACTAATCAGGTAGCTGCGGCTACCGGTTTCTGTTTGTTGCATAGTTTTTATGATGTTAAATTGATAGCCATATGGCAGGTTTTTGGAAATTCTCTGCAAATGTACGGCTTTTCTGCGAAATTACCAAATTTTTTACCTGATATGCGTATTTTTTTGCGAAAAGTTTGTCTGTGTCGGGATTTTTGTGTAATTTTGTAGCGAAGAATTAAAAACCTCCAACTGTATGAAGAAGTTGATATTATCTCTCATGTGGAGTGTCTGTCTCTCTCTGGGGGCACAGACGACACTGATTCCGGATATGAAGTTCCGCCGTCTGGATACACAGAACGGCTTGTCGAGTTCACAGGTGAACTGTATCTACAAGGATTCACGAGGATACGTGTGGATCGGTACACCTTACGGACTGAACCGCTATGACGGTTACCGGGTGAAGGTGTTCTATTCCAATAAACGTGACACGACAACCATGCGTGATAACTACACCGACCAGATCTATGAGAGTGCGGACGGCAAACTCTGGATGCGACAGGGCATGAACTACTGTGTCTTCGATCCGGTCAAGGAGTCTTTTGAACGCAATGCCGCACGCGAGGTGGCCAAACTGGGTATCTCGTGTAGTATTGAACGGCTCTACATCGACTCGAAACAGAATATCTGGATCAAGGACTATGAAAAGGCCATCTATTGCTATCACCCCAAGACGAAGAAATACACCACGATCAAGGTAGGCTATGGTGAAAAGGAATATATGCCGTCGGGCATCTCCACACTGGCCGAGGAGGGCGATAAACTGATCGTAGCAACGAATACCGGTGAGCTGATCTGTCTCAATGGCGATACGGGTGAGGTGGAATGGACTAACAAGTGGATGCGCGAACATGGCAGTCCGCAGGACCAGGAGTACCGTCTCTATATCGATAAGGACCAGAACTACTGGTGTCAGGTGCTGGGATTTACTTATATCTATATCAAGAAGGAGGACCGCTGGTATACCAACGTCAATGAGTATTGTGCCGCTCATGGTATCGAAGGTCTGCCAGGATCGCTCATGGTCTGGAACCTCGTCATCGACAACAACAACTGGCTCTGGCTGGTCTGCGATCACAACGGTTTGGTCGTCGTCGACCTGAATAATAAACAGTGGAGGCAGTTCCTGAATAACAAACATGATGAGACGTCTATCAGCGATAATACGCTTCGTGTCATCTATCCGGCAAATGACGGCAGTATGTGGATCGGTTCTTATAAGAACGGTGTCAACCAGTATGTACCGGGTCTCTCGAGTCTGAAGTCCGTGGAGATTGGCGATGTCACTACGGTCTGTGAAGATAAACGGGGCAATTACTGGGTAGGTACCAACGATGCGGGTATCTATATCTATAACCCCAGGACAGGGGAGGTCCTCAACCACTTCACGGCGGATAACAGCGCACTGGTCAACAATATCATTGTGGGCTCATGGGCCGCCAGTGACGGGACAATATGGTTCGGATCGTATAACGGTGGTCTCACGCATGTCTTTCCTTCTGCGTCGGATCCTGCACAGGCTACCATCGTCAATACACAGGCGACACCGGGAGGACTGGCCAACAACAGCGTATGGGCGCTGACGGAGGATAAATGGGGACGACTTTGGTTCAGTACACTCGGAGGTGGACTGCAGATGTTGGATACGAAAACGAATAAGTATACCACATGGAATACGAAGAATACGAAAGTACCGGGCGACTACCTCAACTCCGTAGCCTGGAACAAGAAAGGATGGCTCATGGTGGGTACGGGCTATTACTACTCACTGGTGAACCCGGTGAACCGGAAACTTATCAACCAGGTGATTCCGGAGGATCCGAATGTGCCCTCGAATGTCGGTTCTACCAACTACGTCATTGAGGATAGCCGTGGACTGATCTGGCACGGCTCGAACATCGGCATCATCGTCTATGACCAGAAGACGAAGTTCCAGAAACTCATCGATATGACGGATGGTCTCTTCGGGTCGGGTGTCAACTCGATCATCGAGGACCTGAAACATAATGTCTGGGTGGTGACGGACCACGGCGTGTCGCGTATCACACCGCAACCGCAGGACGATGGCTCATGGCAATTCTTAATCCGAAGCTACAGCAGCCGCGACGGTCTGCAGAAGGCGACTTACAACCAGCGAAGCACCTGGCTCACACGTGATGGAAAGGTGCTCGTCGGTGGACAGGGTGGACTCGACATCATCAATCCCTCTCAGCTGCAACACTCCAGGAGCAAGGAACATCCGGTATTCGCGGGACTCCAGATCTTCGACCAGGATGTGGCGGTGGGCAAGAAGTTCAACGGTCGTGTCATCCTTGATGAGGCACTAGACGAATGTCGCGAACTCTCGCTGAAGTTCAATGACCAGTTCACCATCCAACTGGCGACCAATGAGGTGTCGGTGAATAATATCAAACGCTTTGCCTACAGACTGGAGGGCTTTAACGAGAACTGGGTGAAGACCTCGGAATCCAACCCGAACATCACGTATAACTCCTTGCGCGCGGGGTCTTATACACTCCACGTACGCATCCTCAAGGGCGATGGTACACTGGGTGAGGAGGAGAGTACGTTGGAGATTACCATCCGACCACCGCTCTGGCGAACGCGCTGGATGATCCTCTTGTATATGCTCGCAATTGCCGGTATTGCCTGGTGGTGGCGCAGACGGTTCCTGAAGCAACAGAACGAGAAGATGGAACTGGAACAGCTGCGTCGGGAGGCAGAGAAGAAACAGTGGATGAGTAACATGCGCAAACAGATGTTGCAGGAACAGACAGAAATGACGGCCTCGACGGAGAAGACGGACAAGGAACCGGTACAGCGGGATATCATCGAGAACGGTGAGCATGTGGTCATCTTCGAGGAGGAACTGCAGAACGACCTCCAACTGTCGCTGCAGACATCGGACATCGTGGCCTTCATCAAGGCAAAATGTGACAGTTTCAAGGCGCCGGAGGGTAAGAATGTACGTATTACTTTCTTCCCCTTGGTCAACGAGGCGGATGTGGCCTTCGACAAGGTGCAGATGGAACGTGCTCTCGACAATTTGCTCGGCAATTCAGTGCAGTTCTCGCCGTCTGAATGCCGCATC
>JAEENF010000142.1 GCA_016283605.1 Prevotella sp. | reverse complement strand
CTTCGATGGACACGGACAAGGGCCTTTTGCGACAGCTGCCTCCTCTGCCCGACGAGAAAGAACAACCCCTGGACATCAATAAAGAACACGTGATGACCGTTGCACTGGATGCAAAGAACCAGTTGTCACTCGATGGAACCCTCGTCAGTCTCGAGCAGTTGCCCGAGTTGTTGATGCAACGGATCGAAGGTGACCGCCTGGAGCATGTCATCGCCATCGAGAGCAGTCGGGAGACCACCTATGAAGCCTATTTCCACGTTCAGAATGCTGTGGTGAAGGCCTATGGTACCTTACGCGACCAAAGGGCCAGAAAGCTCTGTGGGAAGCCCTATGCGAAGTGTGAGGCAGAGGAACGGGAAGACATCGATCATTTCTATCCCTTGCGCATCAGTGAGAGTTTACCGAAGAATAATTAACGACAATGAAAATAATAACGACAATGAAAATAATAACGACAACTAAGACAACAATGACAACTAAGACAACATATATTCCAATTGTCGCTTGCGACAAAAAAGTTCTCGCCTTGCGAGCGACCAGAGGTCGAGCGGTCTATGTTGTCCAAGTTGTCTAAGTTGTCGTCAATAAATATGTTCAAAGTGAAAATTCGTCCGATGATAAGAAGAACGTCGCATGACCTGCCTGGATTGAATCTCGCCTCGATGCCTGATTTAATCTTCACGGTGCTGTTCTTCTTTATGATTGTCACCCATATGCGCGATGTCGATTTGAAGGTGAAATATGAGGTGCCAGCGGGTACTGAGGTGAAGAAGATGAACCAGAAAAGCGCTGTGATCAACCTGTATCTCGGTGAGGGTGGCATTCAGATCGACAATGAACTCGTGACGTTGCAGGGGATCGTGCCTTATATCAACCAAGTGCGTCAAGGGCTTTCACCGGAAAACCAGGAACGTCTGACCATCAGTCTGAAGGCTGATAAGAAGACGCCTATGGGGCTGATTGCTGATGTGAAGCGGGAATTGCAGAAAGCCTACGCGGTGAAAGTCAACTACGCCGGAAATAGTGAAAAGTGAAGAGTGAAAAGTAAAAAATAAACGACAACTTAGACAACTTGGACAACTTTTTTTAGTCAGCACAGCTGACTCAAGTGACAGTTTGTCACTGTTAAATGTTGTCATAGTTGTCTATGTTGTAGTCAAAATATGAAATTTTAGGGGAAGATTTTGAAGGCGTAGCCTTGGTCACGGAGCCATTGTATGGATTCGGGTAAGGCTGTACGGAGTTTGTCGATACTTTTCAGCGAGTCATGGAACGTGATGATCGAACCGTTACGCGCGTACTTCTTAATATTCGCCACCACATCCTCGGCCGTGAGCCATTTGGAGTAGTCACGGGTCACGAGGTCCCACATCACCACCTTGTATTTCCTGCTGAGCCACGCATACTGTGCCATCCGCATCCAACCATGAGGCGGGCGCACATAATGACTGTGGATATAGGCATTCGCCTTCTCGACATTATAGCTGTATTCGCGGATGCTGTGTCGCAGACCACCGATGTGGTTATGCGTATGGTTGCCCACCTGATGCCCCTCGGTCTTGATGCGTTCAAAGAGTTCCGGGTATTTCCGGACATTGTCACCCACCATAAAGAAGGTCGCCTTCACCCCAAAGTCCTTCAGGACATCAAGGATGAAAGGTGTCGCCTCCGGGATGGGACCGTCATCGAAGGTCAGATAGACGGCCTTCTCATGACGGTCCATCCTCCAATAGGCCTTAGGGTAAAGCCAGCGGAGGTAGATGGCGGGTTGTTCAATAATCATTCAGTGAACCACCTTTAGCCTGGTAGAGTTGAAGCATCGGAGCCAACTCGTTATCCAGTTTCTCTCCCTTCTTATGGTCGATCTCATCCTGCAACTGGAGCAGTTGTCCGAGGATATAGACCTGGATCATGCAGTCGTGCTTGGAGTTCTCGAAACGGCTGCCCTCGAGTGAACAGTACCACTTCAGATACTGCATGGACTTGGTCCAGAGCTTGTTGATGAGCTGTTCGCACTTCTTGTCCTGCTTGGTCTCGTGATAGGCTCTGGCCAGATCGAGAGAACCACCCTGGAAGTCGTGCGGCACATTGAAATCGGGAATCTCCTTCTCGCACTTGTCGAGCACCGCCTTCGCCTTCTCCGTCTTACCTTCCTCGACAAGGGTC
>JAEENF010000141.1 GCA_016283605.1 Prevotella sp. | reverse complement strand
GATCCTGAAGTTGAAGGACGGTCGTCTGCAGGTGCTGATGCGTACTCACAACGCCCGTCTCGCCACGAGTTTCAGCAGCGATAACGGTGACACCTGGACGCCAGTCACGCTCACCGAGGTGGAGAACAATCAGAGCGGTACCGACGCCGTCACGTTGCAGGATGGTCGGCATGCGCTGATCTATAACAACTTTGAAACCTTGCCGCTGACACCAAAGGGTGTGCGCACACCTTGCTCCATCGCCCTGAGCGATGACGGTACCCATTGGCGGCATGTGCTTACCCTCGAGGCATCACCCATCGATCAGTACAGCTATCCGGCCATCATCCAGGGTCGCGACGGCAAGCTCCACTGTGTCTATACCTGGCGGCGACAGCGTGTCAGCTACAAACAGATCGACCTTGATAAGATTGAACATTGAACATTGAAGATTGAACATTATAATATTGATATGAAAAAGGCAGATTTAGGTTTAAGGTGTTTGGTATTCATACTATTCACTATTCACGCTTCACTCTTCACTGCTACCGCACAGTCGGTAGCCGGTCTCTTCCCCCTTGAGGGCAGCGGTCGCATCGTGTATAACTTCAACGAAGGTTGGCGCTTCATGTTGGGTGACGCGAAAGGTGCCGAGGCAAAAGGCTTCGACGATACGAAGTGGGAGATCGTCTGCGCCCCGCACATCGACCGCTTGGAACCCTCCGAGGCCAGCGGATGCCGCAATTACCAAGGGGTGTGCTGGTACCGGAAGTCGTTTGTCGTTCCTCAGGATATGACGGGTAAGACGGTTACCGTCCACTTCGAGGCCATCATGGGTAAGCAGTGGGTCTATGTGAACGGCCGGCTGGTAAAGGAACATCTCGGTGGTTATCTGCCCATCACCATCGACCTTACGGCCGAAGGTGTGAAGGCCGGCGACAGATGTCTCATTGCCGTCAAGGCCGACAATAGCGACGATGCCAACTATCCTCCTGGCAAGAAACAGACCCAGCTGGACTTCACCTATCACGGCGGTATGTATCGTGACGTGTGGCTGATTGGTAAGTCGGAGGTGGCCATCACTGATGCCATCGAGCGCAATCAGGTAGCTGGCGGCGGCGTCTTCCTGCACTATGCGAATATCTCGGAGAAGAAGGCTGATGTCTTCATCGATGTGGAGATTGGGAGACAGGGAGACAGGGAGACAAGGAGACAGGACAATACCAAGAAGACTGTGACTCTCGTCGCCCGTATCAAGGATGCCGAAGGCCGTCTCATCAAGACCCTCCGCCAATCCCGTGCGGTAGCAAATTCTTCACTCTTCACTCTTCACTCTTCACTTTCCACTCCCCGTCTCTGGTCGCCCGAGTCCCCATACCTCTACACCGTCGAATTACAGGTGATGGACGGCAAAACGTCGCTCGACGGCGGTATTGTCCGTATGGGTATCCGCAAGGCGGAGTTCCGTGGGAAGGACGGCTTCTGGTTGAACGGCAAACCCTATCATCAGTTTGTGGGTGGTAACCGTCATCAGGATTTTGCTTATGTGGGCAATGCCTTGCCCAACTCGCAGCAATGGCGCGATGCCAAGCGCCTGAAGGATGCGGGTATGACCATCGTCCGTGCGGCTCACTATCCTCAGGATCCGTCGTTTATGGACGCCTGCGACGAGCTGGGACTCTTCATCATCGTACCTACGCCGGGCTGGCAGTTCTGGAACAAGGACCCGAAGTGGGCGGAGATGGTGCATCAGAACACCCGCGATATCATCCGTCGCGACCGCAACCATCCCTGTGTGCTGATGTGGGAACCCATCCTGAACGAGACCCGTTATCCGGAGGACTTCGCCCTGAAGGCGTTGCAGGTGACGCGTGAGGAGTATCCCTTCGAAGGCCGGCCTGTGGCTGCGGCTGATCTGAACTCGGCAGGTGTTAAGGACAACTACGACGTGCTCTATGACTGGGCCTATAATATCGCCAACGGCAAATACGACGATATCAACAAGTGTATCTTCACCCGTGAGTGGGGTGAGTATGTTGACGACTGGTATGCGCACAACGCCATCAACCGCGCCGCTCGTGGCTGGGGCGAGCATGCACAGCTGGCGGCCGCACTCTCGCTCGCTGATACCTATGGTCAGATGTATCACGGACAGCGACAGTTCATCGGCGGTTGTCTCTGGCATCCTTTCGACCATCAGCGCGGCTATCATCCTGATGCTTACCTCGGGGGTATTTACGATGCCTTCCGTCAGCCGAAATATGCCCTTGATATGTTCAAGGCGCAGCAGACACCTAGGGTGTCACCAATCCTGACCATCGCCCACGAGATGACCCAGTTCTCGCCCGCCGACGTCACCGTCTTCACCAATTGCGACAGCGTCCGTCTGACCGCCCTTGACGGTTGGAAATCGGCTACGCTCCCCGTCGTTCATGATCCCAACGGCCAGCCTAACGCCCCCGTCGTCTTCAAGGGCTTCTGGGATTTCTGGAAAGCCCGCGAACAGAGTTACAATAAACGTTCCTGGCAGACGGTGAAGTTCGTGGCTGAGGGTATCAAGGACGGACAGGTGGTCTGCACGGTTGAAAAGATGCCGTCGCGCCGGAGTACGAAGATCCGTCTCTATGCCGACGAGATGGGTAAGCCGCTCGTGGCTGACGGTTCTGACTTCATCGTGGTCGTCGCAGAGATTACCGACGATAACGGCAACGTCCGTCGTCTGGCCCGCGAACATGTGTCCTTTACGGTCGAGGGTGAGGGTCGTATTATTGGTGATGCCTCTATCGCTGCCAATCCGCGTCAGGTGGAGTGGGGCAGTGCACCGATCCTCGTGCGCAGCACCCATCAGGCGGGAGAGATCCGCATCATCGCCCGCAGCACGTTCGAGGGTACTCACGCACCGGCTGCCGACACCCTCACCATCTCCAGCATCCCCTACGAGGGCAAGATGTGTTACAAGGATCTCACGGGGACTGGTCCCGTGAGTCGTCGACAGCTCATGGGATCTGTTCCTGTGAATTCTCCGACGATGACCGAGGCCGAGCGTCGCAAACAACTGGAGGAAGTTGAGAAGCAACAACAGGACTTCGGCATCCAGTAACCTTTAAAATATTCAAAAGTTTAAGGGAAAAGTATAGGAAATTTGCTGAAAAGGATTACCTTTGCAGCAAATTTTTTATCAGCTATGCAATTAAGAACATTTTCACTGGCCATGATGATGGCATTTGGTCTGCAGATGAACGCGCAGACTTTGGCAAAGGAGTTTAAGGCAACAAGTGAGGGTAACCCTATCAGCGGCAGCGTGTTCTGTGCTGATCCGACAGCCCTCGAATATAACGGCCGACTGTATGTCTACGGTTCGAACGACCATCAGGAGTTTATAGCCAACGGCAAGAAAGGCGAAAACACCTATGGTAACATCAAGTCGATTGTGGTCTTTTCGACAGACGATATGGTGAACTGGACCTTCCACGGCACCATTGATACGAAAAAGCTCTGTGCCGGTTGGACGCCGAGTGTATGGTACAAGGGCTATGGTGTCTCTTGGGCACCGTCAGTCATCTGGCGCACCAATGCCGAAACAGGTAAGGACGAGTTTTTCCTCTATTTCTGTAACAGCAGTCACGGTGTTGGTGTGTTGACGGCTGAGTCGCCCATAGGTCCTTGGAAGTCGCCTAACAAGGAACTGATGATCCACTACGATACTCCAGGTGCAAATAAGACGGGTACGAATGCCAATTTCGACCCGGGTGTGACCATCGACGACAATGGTGTGGGCTGGATCTCTTTCGGTGGTCTTGGTCCCAGTACGATGATGCCCGAAGCTGCCCGTATTATAAAACTCAAGCCCTCGATGACCGCTGTGGATGGGTCTGCAGTCAAGATTCCCGCACCTTATCACTTCGAGGCCAACGAACTGAATGTCATCGGCGGAAAATACGTCTATACCTACTGTTCCAACTGGGCAAACCGCAATGAGTTTGCCAACGACTGGAATGCCTATAAGACCGAGAAAGGTATCAGTGCTTCGGCACCCGACGCATGCACGATGTGCTATATGGTTTCAGACAATCCGATGGATCCCAATTCTTGGGTCTATAAAGGGGGCTACGGCGTTCATCCAGGCAATGGTACGAACAACAACCACTCCCACCTGCAGAAATTCAAAGGTACTTACTATCATATCTACCACAACGCTATCTTGAGGGAAAATATGAAGGCAGCGAATGCTGTCGATGCCAACCTTGGTATTTTCCGCTCGCTCTGCGTCAATAAGGCTACGGTCAATGAGTCGACGGCGACCATCAGCAAAGTCAAGTTGGATCTGACCGGTCCCGATGTCGTTGGTGATGGTATGAATCCCTACGAGGGTGTACAGGCTGAGACAATGGCCACCTGTGGCGGTGTCGAGTACGAGGACTTCACGAACATCAAGAAGAACGGCCGTATTAATGCATTGGGCAACGATGCTTCGGAGAACATGCAGGTGAGAATGAAGGAAGGCTGTTGGACCTATCTGCGTAAGGTGAACTTCGGCTCTGCAGGTGCTTCAAAGATCACGTTGCGTGCTAAGGGAGAAGGTACTATAGAGATGCGTTTCGGTAGAAAGGGTGCCAAAGCTTCGGCTACGATCGATGTCTCTTCAGACGAGATGACCGATATCACGGTCGATGTGGATCCAACCGTATTTACGGGTACCAAGAACATCTTCATCCTCGTGGCCTCGGGTGAGGTCTACCTCGATGCCTGGCAGGCTACTGCGGCACAGGCTGATGCCATCAAGACTATAGAGCGCCAACAGACTGCCGCCCAGCGCTATGACCTCTCTGGCCGCAGGTTGGACAATGCCGATCATCGGGGTCTCCTGATCGAACAATATCAGGATGCCCAGGGCAACACGCATGCCCGCAAGCGCGTACAGTAAAAATGTAAACGTTTACGTCCATATTTTTTCCGGAATTACTTGGTAGTTCCGGATTTTCTTTGTATTTTTGCTGCCGAAAAAGAAAAGTAATTACTAATTCAA
>JAEENF010000140.1 GCA_016283605.1 Prevotella sp. | reverse complement strand
ATACACAACTTAATGAGATTCTGAACGGAAAACGTCCAGTAACAACAGATTTTGCTTTGATGATGGAGGCAGCACTTGGTATTAACCCAGAACTGCTTATCAATATGCAGACACGCTACAATATGTCTGTGGCCAGACAGAAGAAGCCTCTTCTAGCAAGACTGATAGACATTAAGAAAGCTTGTGCTGCCGTATTTTAAATGAAAACGGAGGATCAACAGTATCCTCCGTTTTTTCTTTCTTATTCCTCAACTACTGAGAAATCGCTCTTTCCTACGCCGCAGACTGGGCAGACCCAATCCTCGGGGATGTCCTCAAATGCTGTTCCTGGAGCGATGCCGCTATCAGCATCACCTTCTGCTGGGTCATAGATATAACCGCAGACGTCGCATACATACTTTTTCATAATCTTGAAAGTTTTAGTTATTAATGATAGATTCTATTCTCTCAACAATCCGCTCTGGCGGAATGTTCTTTAAGCAAGCATAGTCGCCGCGATGGCAGGGTTTCTGGCCGTAGATGCTACAGGGTCGGCACTCCAAATCAAGCTGGATGACATTGTCGCTCGACTGGTTGTAACCCATGAATCCGGCATAGGGATGAGTGGCTCCCCAGACACTGACCACAGGAACGGCAGTCAGCGAAGCCAGATGCATATTGGCAGAGTCCATCGACAGCATCACATCGAGGTGACTCATCACGATGAGTTCCTGATACATGTTTTCACTATAGCGCGAAACATTGGTGCACTGACGATACTGGGCACACCAGAGACTGAAGTATTTATCCTCCTGCTGACCCTTTCCGAAAAAGAAGATGCGACACTTGGGGTATTTCTCCAGCAGCTGATGGATCACCTGCTCCATCAGTCGTGGGGGATAGACCTTGCCTTCGTGGGCAGCAAAGGGCGCGATGCCTATCCACTGCTCGAAGTTCTTCTTAGGTCCGATCTCCTTGGGCAGCAGGTTTAGGTTTCCACCTTCTTCAGGGAAGATGCTGCGGAACTGTGACACATCGACAGGATAACCCAGACGCTCGAACACCTCGATATAATTATTGATAGAGGTGGTGAGCTGACGCTTATTCTTATTCTTGTTGGAAATCAGCTGTCTGCGGTCTTTGCGATGCTTATTGATATGCTCCACACGATAGCGGCCCAGGTTGAAGCGCATACGGAGGTATTCTGAACGCAGCACATTATGAAGGTCGGCCACCTTCGTAAATTGCTTGGCTACCAGACGGCGGTAGAGGGCATTCAGACCTTTGATACCATGATACTCCACCTTGAGGTCGGCCTCCATGAAGTTGACATTGGGAGCAAGGTCGGCGAACAATGTCCTGGCATAGCTTCGGCTCAGTACCGTGATACGGATATCAGGATACTGGTGAGCCAGTGCCCAGATCACAGGTACTGTCATCACAACATCACCCAGTGCCGAGAAGCGTATGACAAGCAAATGTTCTTTCTTCACCTTTTATTATTATTATATAATATAGGATTAGTGGAAGGATCGTTGTACATCTTCATCTGACGGTACACCTTCATGTATTTCTTACCCTCCTTGATATCCTCCAGCAACTGGTCGATGGCCAGCGAGAGGTCTTTCTGCTGTTCTAACAGTACCTCCAGCTTAGCCTGACACTTGGCGATGTGCTCGGCAGAGGCATCCTGACGGACTACCTGCTCCTGCATGTGGTAGATCTTCAGGGCGAGGATGCTCAGACGGTCTACTGCCCAGGCAGGACTCTCTGTGTTCAGACGTGCATCAGGCAGAGGCGTCACATCACTGTAGTACTGACGGAAGTAAGAATCGATCTCCTCCACGAGGTCAGTACGGTCCTGATTACTCCTGTCAATTCTCCGTTTCAGGGCTAAGGCCTCAACAGGATCGATGTGAGGATCGCGGATGATGTCCTCATAATGCCACTGAACGGTGTCGATCCAACACTTCAGATAGAGATTGTGCTCAATACTTTCCCTATCATATGGGTTGTGGATCGGGGTGTCAACATTGTCTGTCAGATGATAGTCTTTGATCACCTGATTGAATATCTTATTGGCTTGTTCTGTAAATGACATTTAGCTAAATAATTATTTATTAGGTGCAAAGCTACAGAAACTTTTTCAATTAACCAACGATTTATGTATATATTTCATCTATTTTTGCATTTTTAGTGTTGGTAACGCACACAAAAAGGGTATTTTTTTGCACAATTACCCCCTAAATGTGCAAAGAGACGTCACTTTTTCTTAAAAAAGTTTGCGTAAGTGAAAGAAAATGTGTTACTTTGCACCCCGAAAACGGCAAAAGCCGCAAAATTTTCAAGATAGCAAATACATTATTAACATTTTAAAGAAAGAAAATTATGTCAGAAATTGAAAGCAAAGTAAAGGCTATTATCGTAGACAAACTGGGTGTTGATGAGGCTGAGGTTAAGC
>JAEENF010000139.1 GCA_016283605.1 Prevotella sp. | reverse complement strand
CCCCTCTACTGATGCGGATGTTAAGGAGAACAACGTGGCTGCTTTTGTAGCTTACAATGCCAATCTGGATAAATTTGGTATCGTAAGTGCCGGACTGCGTTACGAGCATGTAGGTTTCGACTACATCGACAACCTGGATGCCGAGAATAATATGACGCGCTATCAGGACGAGTTCTTCCCCAGTGTCACATGGTCAAAGCAGTTTGGCCCTATCCAGACCTCGCTGAGCTACACCATGAAAACCGTGCGTCCGAGGTACAGCTCACTGAACGACCATATTTACTATCTGAACTCGTATACCCTGTCGCAGGGCGACTCGAAACTCAAGAATGCCACTATGCAGGAGGTGAGCATCAATGCCCGTTGGAAGTGGATTAACCTGTTTGCCGCCTACGAACGTCGCGACAACACCATCACACAGGTGCCTATGGTCTATAACAACGAGGGAATCATGCTGATGAAGCAGGCTAACTTGTCCGATCCCGTTCGTAATCTGGCCATCTTCCTTTCGGCCAATCCCACATGGGGTGTATATAGCCCCAGCTGGACCATTGGCGGACAGAAGTTCTGGAATACAATGACCTACGACGATCCTCGTAGCGCCACAGGCAAGACGGATGTGACCTTCACCAAGCCCATCTTCTTCTTCGACCTGAACAACACCTTCCGCTTTAAGCACAGCTGGCAGTTGGAGGCCAACGCCAACATCCAGACCAAGGGTGATGTACTGAACTTCCGTATACTCTCACCTTCATACAACCTCGGTTTTGTAGTACAGAAGTGCTGGTTGAAGAATGATGCCCTGTGCCTGCGTGCCAGCATCAGCGATGTGTTCCAGCGTAGCGTACAGGATATGGCTCATGATTGTGGTTTCTTCTACACTGTGCAGAAAACACGAAGCCGTAGCCACCGCCTGGACATCTCTATCCGTTACACCTTCAATGCCCAGAAGAGCAAGTATAAGGGAACAGGTGCTGGTAAAGCCGAGCAGCAGCGAATGGGTAATAATTAGCCATTCATCACATTTTTACGCCGTATATCCCAAATATTTGGTAATTTCCGCAACTTTATGTAATTTTGTAGCGTCTAACAGACATCAAATCAATCAATAATAAACAATGAAGAAAGCATTAAAAATCGCTCTGTTCAGCGTTTTGGGGCTGGTAGTCGTAGCCGGCGTGTTAGTTTGGATGGAGTTTGGTTCGCTGATAAAGGGAGCCATGTCGTGTGAGAAACTTGACGAAGGTATGTATTATATGGAATACGCGGGCGACGACGGGTTTGACGAGTTGATGAAACGAGGTGGCTGCGCGAATATCAACGTTCAAGCCAATTATATCACAGACTTCTTGTCTAAAGGGTATTTCAAGACTGCCGAGATTGACTGCCCGCTCAAGCCTGTAGGCTGCTCTACGTTGACTGTTAGCACTCCTGATGGTGGTGTCATGATGGCCCGCAACTTCGATTTCCCATACGGCACAGCCATGATTCTGCATACCACACCTGACAATGGCTATGAATCTATCACAACCTTCTCAACCGATTTCTTTGGCTTTGGCGAGAATTACAAGCCAGAAGGTTTCCAAAACCAGTTCATGGCGTTGGCAAGCTTGTTCATGGCACTAGACGGTATCAATGAGAAAGGTCTTGCTATTGCTGTGCTCGATGCTGGCGACAAGGTGGTGACCAAGCAGGATACCCCAAAGCCTGACCTTACCACCACTTCAGCCGTACAATATCTACTTAAAAATGCAGCCAATGTAAAAGAAGCACTGGAGCTGCTTCGTGGTATCGACATGAATTCCGACCCAGGTTCTGCCTATCATTTCTCTATGGCTGATGCATCGGGCCGAAGCGTAGTTGTAGAGTATGTTGACAATAAGATAGTGGTAACGGAATCGCCCGCTTTAGCCAATCACTATTTGTGTGAGCAGAAACTGAATGTGGGACTTAAAGAAGGTGATGACCGTTATGACAGACTTTGCCAGCGGTTCGACCAGACGCATGGTGTGATGAACGAAAAACAATTGACCGAAGCCATCGCAGCCGTATCGCAGCCTCAGCGCGAGGGATTCCTCGGCACGGCCTGGACGATGGTGATGGATCTCACGCATCCCTCTGTCACCTACTATTCCCGCCGCCACTTCGACAAGCCATTCCATTTTGAATTAGGGTGGTGACACTTACGAAGACGTTCGACATGACGCCGCTACGTCAAGTGAGACGTAGGCAGGGAATGAAATTGCACATATATTTTTTAATCTTCGTTGCTTTTTCTTGGGTATTCCAAAAAAAAGTATTATCTTTGCGGTCGAACCGTCAAAGCCTAAGAATATGATAGGAAGAATGATTATCTGCTGCCTACTATTTTCCTTGAATGTAACAGCACAGGGACAAGAACCTTTAGACAGCGTAAGTACAGAGGAAAGTAAGCCGAACTTGATGGAACGGCTTCATCAGGTACAGCAATACTTAGACGCCAAAGCCAAGGCGAAGGTGGATCCGCACTACATTGAAGTGCCCGAGAAGCCCTGGAGGGTGATGCTCCGCTATAAGGAGAATGCGGTGGATGTGGACTACACCCAGAGTATTGACATTCCCGCAACCAACGAGCATTCAGACTGGAATCTGTGCTTCGAGCCTCCCATAGCTTCATCCGTCGGTTTCTGGGTGGGCTATCGTGGTACGGGCTTTTCCTTTGCCAAGTCGCTCACCAAGAACGCTGGCCGCTATTACTCTGTCAGCTCGACTGGAGCCAAGTACGGCTTCAACTTCCGGCTTAGGCGCTTCAACACGCAAGATGCCAAGTTCAGCGCAACAGACTACGAAAACGGACAGACTACCGGAAAGTATGATACGGATGTCAAAATGCCGTCGCCGGTATGGATTCGTTCCGTATATATCAACGGATACTACGTGTTCAACGGCCGTCGCTATTCGCAGGCTGCTGCCTACAACCAGTCGGTCATCCAGCGTCGCTCCGCAGGGTCTTTTCTGGTAGGAGCCACATGGTACCAGTCATCGTTCGACTATGCGGACATCAAAAACGTACTCTTTATGATTATCGGTCACGGCATCTACCGTGTCAAAGTACACCAGGCCAACCTCGGTATCGGCTACGGCTACAACTGGGTACCGCTGCGTGGACTTGTTGTCAATGCTATGGCTATGCCTACCGTCAGCGTATATAACCGCGTGAAAGCCTACAAATACGAAACCAACTACGACCTGTCTCCAAAAGAACCTGTCGATGACTACGGCGACTGGAACAAGGATACTAGGAGATGGGACAACGGAAAGACGCATAAACCAGTTGAGATGCGCACCGAATCGAACCAGCAGTTTGACTATTGGGAAATTGAGCCAGAGGTTAGCAACAGCATGTTCAAGATCAACCTCGACCTGCGACTTGGCATAGCCTACAACTGGAGCAATTACTTCATCGGTATCCAGGCACAGTACAACAATTTCAACTATAAGAGTGATCATAGCAAAGTCAACATCTACGATGCCTATGCCCGCGTGGCGTTTGGCGTGAGACTGTAACCCACTCAAATTATTATATTAGGCCTGCAGTCTATAAAGGCATAAAGCCTCTGACAGGCGATGACATTGCCGAGGTAGCAGTCTTTGCCGCCAATGCCCCTGAGCATGTACAGATAGCCGAGGTGTTAATCCTAGCCACCCATCAGGCCAGCGGCAGTGTCATCGTCAGGAAATAAGCAAAGATAATCTGTTTACTCCATGGGGAAGAGACCATAGAGTTTGGCGTCGATCATATCGGTGACCTGTTTCAGGTCATCGGGGTTGTCGCCAAACTTGCAAGTGTCACCATCGACGATAATCAACTGGCCTTTATAAGAGGCGATCCAGTCTTCATAGCGTTTCTCGAGACCCTGCAGATAATCAAGACGCATCGTCTGTTCGTATTCGCGGCCTCGCTTCTGAATCTGTGCCACTAATGTAGGAATGCTTGAACGGATATAAATCATCAGGTCAGGAAGACGCACCAGCGACATCATAAGATTGAAAAGATCTGTATAGTTATCGAAATCACGATCACTCATCATCCCTTGACCATGCAGATTGGGCGCAAAGATACAGGCATCTTCAAAGATGGTGCGATCCTGAATGATGGTATCATTGGACTTGGAAATCTCCACCACCTCCTTAAACCGTTTGTTGAGGAAATAGACCTGAAGATTAAACGACCAACGGGGCATGTCGGCATAAAAATCTGCCAGATAGGGATTATTGTCTACGGGTTCGAAACGTGGTGTCCAGCCATAACGGTGGGCGAGTAATTTTGTCAGGGTGGTCTTTCCACTACCGATGTTTCCAGCTACTGCGATATGCATATTTTTAGGAGTTAAAGGAGTTAAGAAGTTAAGGAGTTAGGGAGTTAAGGAGAAGAGTCCAAAGAGAGAGGAATCGATGCGATCGATGATTTTTGCCAAATCCTTGGGATTATTCTTAAAGTCGAGATCGTCTTTCTCTACAATCATCACACGCCCTCTGTACTTGTTAAAGATGAAATCGTCGTAACGGCGATTGAGCTTCTGCAGATATTCCAGTTGTATGGTCTGCTCATAACTGCGTCCACGCTTCTGGATATTGTCGACGAGGTGAGGCACAGAGGCGCGAAGATAGATCATCAAATCAGGTATCTGCACCAGATGCATCATCTGCTCGAAAAGTTCCATATAAGTCTCGTAGTCGCGATCTGAGAGATTACCCATATCGTGATTGTTGGCCATAAAGACATGCACACCTTCGAAGATGGTGCGATCCTGGATAATGGTGTGATCAGCTTTTGAGATGGCTATCAAGTCACGAAAACGCTCTTTCAGGAAATATACCTCCAAGTTAAAGGACCAACGATGGATATCTTTGTAGTAATCCTCCAAATAGGGGTTGTGGTCTACGGATTCGAAGCGAGCCTCCCATCCGTAGTGTTTGGCGAGCAGTTGGGTCAGCGTAGACTTTCCACTGCCAATATTCCCTGCAATGGCGATATGCATAGACTACTACTTGAGTTTCGAGGTCATGGGACTGCGTACACCCCTATAGCTATTCAGGAAAGCCTTTGCGGAGCCAAAGCTGAGGAACATGTCGAGACGAACGGGAATATGATTCTGGTCGTCGGTGACATAAAAGCGGATCAGTTCATGCGACTTGCCTTCCTCGCGCTCATAGAAAGAAAAGACCAGACAGCGGAACTTCTCTTTAGTGCCGTTAATCTTGAAGTTCTCCTTACCTCTGTATTCGAGCCACGAATTTGACAGACGGTGGGCATCACTGATTGGCATAGAAATCACCTGACCCTTCTTGATCTTCGAAGCATCGAAATTACGGGCACGGAGGAATATCGACATCATGTCGTAGATACAATTCTTATAGGTACTGGTCTTCCAAAGGTGCTCGGCATGCGTGGTGATGCGATGCTTCTTCAACTGGCAGTTGCCGTTAGGATAGCTATACCATATCTCATCAACATAGTAGCTTTTTCCTTCACGAGCGCCTTTTCTGAAGTAAAGCGGCGAGAGGTCGGGATTACAATAGCTAAGCAGTGTATCGCGCATCATGAAATACTTGTCGAGCTTGTTGTTTCCTCGAGTGATGAGGTATGACTTCCAGGCGTCCTTTCCTTCAAACTTCACCATCTTCGTGTCCATCGATGCTGTACCGACTTTCATCCACACAAACTTCCAGTTGAAGTAAAGGTCGTAGTCAAGCTCTTCACCTGACTTGAAAGCCGTATTCTCTATGCCACACTGGGCAAAGGCAGTGAATAGTGAACAGTGAATAGTGAACAGTATCAAAAAGATTCTTTTCATATGCCGTTTATTTTCCTAAGTTTATTCCTTTTGTTTTGAGATATTCTATGCCAAGTTCCTTGGCACGCTCGAGATTGCGGTTCTTTAATTTCTTAGCCTGATCGGGCTTCTGCTTGGTAATCGCCTGAGGCTTCTGCTTGAAACGAGGCTTAGCAGTAAGGTTCCACGACTCTGTAACATCCCACTTCTCCTTACATTCCAACTCCCTCGAATAGTAATAGACGGGCTCTGCCTGTAAGTCGGCATCATAGTCGCCCGTATCCCATATACCGTTGCCGTTCAGATCGATGAAGGCTCGGAAATAATAAGTGCCAGGTGTTACATAATAGAACTCTGCCGTTCCGTTTTTAACACGAACCTGCTTCATAGGTGTATCCGACGAACTCAGCATCTCGACAACGATAGAGGTGTCTGGCGCATTCACACCACTGATGTTCAGGAACACACTGCTATACTCCTCGGTGGCCTTGACCTTGATACCTTGTTTATAAGCATTGGATGCCAACCCATAGATATCTACGAAAGCACCTGAGTCAATTTCGAGACTGTACTCCAAACCTGGTTGCCATTCAGCGAGAAGCTCATAGACGCGGATATTCTCCTTAGATTGTCGGAAGACAATATCGGTTTCATACCACAGTGTATCAATCTTGGAGTAGAGATGAACAGCCGACGTATCGCAATGAGACAATGGAACAGGCATCTCGACAGTTGTCTTAGCGTCTGGAGCTAGTGCGGCTGAGACCGTGTATTTGGGTTCTAAGGGCTTGACGGGATAGATTGAATCGTAGGGTTCTTCTCGTTTCTTTTTCTTCTCCTGTTCCTTCTGCCACTTCTCAATCTCCTTGGCTTTTTCTTTCAACCGTTTAGCATAAGGCACTTTAGCTGTACCCATAATGGTATCCGTCTTCAGCTGCAGGACGCCAAGTGTGTCTGTCGTACGATACTGGATCTCCATCTCCAATGAATCGGTATTGACCAACAGTGTATCGCGCAACCAGTAATGAAGGGTATCCTGCTTCTCGTTAGCCTCGAGGACAAAAGCGTCATCAGCATTAAAGTTCAAACCCCTGATGACAGGCAACAGGGAATCGCCATAGGTGAAGTACATCGAGAACTTATTGGGTTCTATACGTTCTGTCTTCAACAGCATACGATCTGTCTGTTTCTGGGTAAACGCCAACAAAGTGATATCGTCAGGCAGGAAGTGGGTATAAGGCACCTGCAGCAGGGCATCGATATGAAGAGAATCACGCCATACGGTATCTACACGTGTGTCAGGCTTCGAACTAGGCTCGAAGGTATCGTGACTGAAGGCAATCATCTCACTCTTCTGCGTAAAGCGGAAGTCACCATCGGCATCCTGCAAGGCATAGGCACGATAGGTGCCTGGGGCAATACCCTTCACCACAAAATGTCCAGAGCCGTCAGTACGTGAGACTCGCATGAGTGGTTTCGTCTTAAAGGCAGAATCAGCCAGATCATCGTAGAGACCGACGAGGATGCCCTTGACAGGTTCAAGGTTACTGGCATCGAGCACATAACCTGACACCTCGAAGGTATCGATACGCTCACCTGTAGAGAAACTGTAGGTGTAATTACCCATCGGATTGCCTTCATTATTATCGGTAATGGCATCGCTGAAGTCAATGGTATAGGTGGTATTCTCCTTGAGGGTGTCTTTCAGCTCTACCACAATCTTCTTACCGGCAGCCTTGATTTCGGGCATCTCCAACTGAGGGGGAGAGATGATGACCTTATTCGTGGCATCCTGTAACTTGATATACTCATCGAAGTAGATGGTCACTTTCTGTGTCTTGACATTCGTAGCCTGGTCTGCTGGTGTTGCTCCAACTACCTTAGGAGGATCATCGTCGTACCAGCCTCCATCAGGCTGCCCCATCCTGGCGCAAGCTACTAAAAGTAAAAAGGTAAAAAGGTAAAAAGGTAAGAAAAGTCCCTTGCCTTTACATCTTCTGCTTATCATTGTTATGATATCTTTCATTTTTTACTTTTTTACCTTTTATTCAGCGTCAGCAGTTGTTCGATGGTATCGCGATTGTTGCTCAGACGAGGCACCTTATGTTGCCCACCTAACTTTCCACGCTGCTTCAGCCAATCGTTAAACAATTGAGGACGAGCCTCAACGATTTCGAGAGGTTGGAGCGTGATATCCTTATAGCGCTTGGCCTCGTAGTCGCTGTTTATCTCCTGCAGACGCTTGTCAAGCAATTCTGCGAACTGCTGAAGATTCTCCGGCCGCTTGGCAAACTCTATGAGCCACTGATGGCGGCATTTCGCATTAGCATCCATAAAGACTGGGGCTGCAGTGTATTCAGATACCTCTGCACCCGTCTGCTCACAGGCATAAGCCAATCCCTTCTCGGCATTATCCACAATCAACTCCTCACCGAAGGCGTTGATGAAATGTTTCGTACGGCCAGAGATGATGAACTTATAGGGGTTCGTTGAGGTGAACTGAATGGTGTCACCAATCTCATAGCGCCAAAGTCCGCAGCAGGTAGAGATGACCATCGCATAGTTCTTGCCCGTCTCCACAGCCCAAAGTGGAATGGGATCACCTCCGTCCATCGGTATGAACTCATAGAACACATCGTAGTCAAGCATCAGAAGCATCGAATTGTCCGATGGATCATTCTGAAGTCCGAAGAATCCCTCGCTGGCATTATAGGTCTCCATATAATGCATCTTGGGCGAGGTGATGAGTTGTTCATACTGTTTGCGATAGGGAGTAAAGGCTACGCCGCCATGAAAGAACATCTCAATATTTGGCCAAACTTCTTCCAAATACGTCTTGCCTGTGATCTCCATCATACGTGTCAGCACAGAGAGCATCCACGAAGGTACACCAGAGATATTGGTGACGTTCTTGTTCATCGCCTCACGGGCTATCTTGTCGCGCTTGAGCTCAAAATCACTCAACAGGGCCGTCTTCTTCTTGGGCACACGCACCAAGTTTGCCAACGGGTTGATATTCTCGATGAGAATAGCACTGAGGTCACCCACCAGTGAATCTTTCACGTTATAGTTGGGCGCATGACTGCCACCAAGAATCAAGGACCTTCCGTCAAAGATTCTCGATTTGGGATTGTTCTGCAGATACATGGCCACAGCATCGAAGCCACCTTGATAGTGCATCCGCTTCAGACCTTCACGACTGACAGGGATAAACTTCGATTTGTCATTAGTAGTACCTGAGGATTTCGCATACCATTTCACTGTTCCTGGCCAGAGCACATCGGCCTCACCATGACGCATGCGATCAATACTGTCTTTCAGTTCCTCATAGGTATTGACAGGAATATGGTGGACGAAATCTTCATAGCCCTTCATCGCTGTGAAGGCATGATTTCGTCCGTATTCCGTCTCTTTGGCCTCATGGATAAGTCGGCTCAGCACCTCTCTCTGTAGGGTCTCTCCCCCACTCTGGTGCTTCTCCAATGCCCGTTGACGAGACTCAAAGACTTTTCTTACTATACCAGTAATACTCATGATATAAATTGCGCAATTTTGGTGCAAAATTACGCAATTCCATTGTAACGGGGGAATAATTTACGTTTTTTTTATATAATAAGGTATAATTATTCCTCTGCGAAAGCTGCTGCCTCAGCCTCTGCGATAATATCCTCACGGGATTTCTCCTTATGAGTGATATCAGAGAGGTCGAATTCGTCATCTAACTGAGAGTTTGGAGTGGAGAGTTTAGAGTTTGCTTCCGCTGCTGAAGACTCCTGCGGAGCGGCAGCAAAATCTATACTCTCAGTTCTACCCTCTACACTATCATTTGCAATGATAAAATCCTGCTGTTCCTTCTCTGGATCAGGCACAAGCATCGTAGGCTCTTCCTCCATTTTCGTACGATCTGATTTTGCTTTGAAAATCTGTTCTACGAATTGTGGCTCACGCTTCAGCTTCTGAAGGGTTTCCTTCGAGGCCATCTGCTGAGCTTCTTTCTTCGAAAAGCCTGAACCTTTCTCGCCCTCTACGCCCTCAAGCACCACCATGAAACTGAAGATAGGACTACCGTTGTCATCCTTCTTCTGTTTCAGCATCCGATAGTCCATGCGGACCTTATTCTTCTGACTCCACTCTAAGAGTTTTGACTTGAAGTTGACTTCCTTGAAGGCCACTTTGTCGAGGTTGATATATCTTCCCAGCACCCTGTTCTCCCAGAACCACATACAGGCTTCGTAGCCTCTGTCCAGATAAATGGCACCCACAAGAGCTTCAAAGGCATTACCACCTACGTAGCTGTTGTGAGAATTACTGTGGCCTGCTGAGAGGATCAACTGCGAAAGACCCATCTCGGTAGCAAGTTTACCCAAAGTCTCGCGTGATACCAGTTTACTACGGGTATTTGTCAAGAATCCCTCACGTTTACCTTCATAGTGACGATAAACGATATCACCCACTGCTGCATCCAGGATGGCATCGCCCAGGAATTCCAAGCGCTCATTGTTGAGCGGCTTACCCTTCTCGTTGCGTCTGCCAATGCTTTTGTGCATCAGTGCCTGACGGTAATACTTGATGTCGTGAGGATAGAAACCCAGTATCTCGTAGAGAGCAGAAAAAAGCTCCTTATCCTTGCGGAAAGGGAGCTTTATCCTGTCAATAAAATTATTAATCCACATATTTTTTAAATACCACACAAGCATTGTGACCGCCAAAGCCGAAGGTATTGCTGAGACCAGCACGTACCTCACGCTTCTGAGCCTTATTGAATGTGAAGTTCAGATTGTAGTCGATCTCTGGATCCTCATCGCCATCCTCGTGGTTAATGGTGGGAGGAACGATATCGTTCTTCACTGCCAGCACCGTAACCATAGCCTCAACAGCGCCTGCTGCACCAAGCAGGTGACCAGTCATCGATTTTGTGGAAGAAATATTCAGTTTGAAGGCAGCATCACCAAACACCTCCTTGATGGCCTTAGCCTCAGAGATATCACCCACGTGGGTAGATGTGCCGTGAACATTGATATAGTCGATATCCTCTGGCTTCAACTCTGCATCCTCGAGGGCGTTCTGCATCACGAGCTTGGCACCAAGTCCCTCAGGATGAGAAGCAGTGATATGATGAGCATCAGCACTCATACCTGCACCAACCATCTCTGCATAGATCTTCGCACCACGAGCCTTAGCGTGCTCCAGTTCCTCAAGAATCAGGCAACCGGCACCCTCGGCCATGATGAAACCATCACGGCTGGCACTAAACGGACGGCTAGCCTTCTCTGGTTCATCATTACGGGTAGAGAGGGCATGCATGGCATTGAAACCACCTACGCCACAAGCGCAGATAGCAGCCTCAGCACCACCAGCAACGATGGCATTGGCCTTGCCAAGACGAATCAGGTTGAAGGCATCAGCCAGTGCATTCGATGAAGAAGCACAGGCAGAAGCAGTGATATAGTTGGGGCCGTGGAAGCCATACTGAATCGAAATCTGACCTGCTGCGATGTCAGCAATCATCTTCGGAATGAAGAAAGGATTGAACTTAGGACCATCGGCCTCATGTACACCATAGTACTTCACTTCGTCCTCGAAGGTCTTAATTCCACCGATACCAACGCCAAAGACCACACCAATGCGGTTTTTGTCTTCAGTATCAAGATCCATCTTACTGTCATCGACAGCCTGCTGGGCGGCAATCAGGGCCAGCTGGGTATAGCGGTCCATCTTACGAGCCTCCTTGCGGTCGATATAATCATTGATATTGAGGTTCTTCACCTCACAAGCGAATTGTGTCTTAAACAGGCTTGCATCGAAAAGTGTAATAGGTGCTGCACCGCTAACTCCATTGAGCAGGTTCTTCCACATCTCATCAGGAGTGTTGCCGACTGGCGTCACTGCGCCAAGACCTGTTACAACTACTCTTTTTAATTCCATAAGCTAATTTTAAAGCATAATGGTTGCTTCGGATCTCGAAACAACCATTATGTTATTCATCAAAATTTATTTTGCGTTCTCCTCGATATAAGCGATAGCATCACCTACAGTACCGATCTTCTCAGCCTTATCGTCGGGGATAGAAATACCGAATTCCTTCTCAAATTCCATGATGAGCTCTACGGTATCCAGTGAATCTGCGCCCAGATCATTTGTGAAACTTGCCTCTGGCTTAACCTCAGCCTCATCAACACCCAGTTTGTCTACGATAATAGCCTTTACTTTGCTTTCAATTTCTGACATAATTTTCTTTCTTTAAAATGTTAATAATGTATTTGCTATCTTGAAAATTTTGCG
>JAEENF010000138.1 GCA_016283605.1 Prevotella sp. | reverse complement strand
GGCTGTGGCCATGGTCCCGGGAATGGGCGATGACAAGAAGGGTAAGGTCATCGACTGTCTGCAACAGGGCTACAAACTGAACGACAAAGTCATCCGCCACGCAAAAGTCGCCGTCGGCCAATGAAATATAATAAGAAAAAATAATATTTATGACGACAACTTTGACAACAGGGACAACACTTTTATTCGGACAAAGTCCGAAATGTTGTTTGAGTTGTCTAAGTTGTCGTTAACAAAGATAATATGGCACAAAAAAGAGACTACTACGAGGTACTGGGCGTCGAGAAAGGCGCATCAGAGGACGAGATCAAGAAGGCGTATCGCAAGATAGCCATCAAATATCACCCCGACCGTAATCCGGGTGACAAAGAGGCAGAAGAGAAATTCAAGGAAGCTGCCGAGGCCTATAACGTGCTGCACGACCCGAAGACCCGTCAGCAGTACGACCAGTTCGGCTTCAACGGTCCTGGAATGGGCGGCGGCTTCGACTTCAGCGGCTTCGGCGGTGCGTCGATGAATATGGACGACATCTTCTCGATGTTCGGCGACATCTTCGGCGGTCACGGCTTCGGAGGCTTTGGAGGCGGTCCGAGACGTCCGCAACAGCATCGCGGCAGCGACCTGCGGCTGAAGGTGAAACTCTCGCTGCAGGAGATCAATCAGGGCGTCACCAAGAAATTCAAGGTGCGTAAGGACATCCCATGTCCCCACTGTAGCGGTAGCGGTGCAGAGGCCGGCAGCGGTAAGGAACAGTGTCCTACCTGTCACGGACAAGGTGTCATCACACACACCACACAGAGCATCTTCGGTATGATGCAGCAGCAGAGCGTCTGTCCCACCTGTGGCGGTGAGGGCCAGGTGATCAAGAACAAGTGTAAGCACTGCGGCGGCACAGGTATCGAGAAAGGCGAGGAAGTGGTGGAGATCAACATCCCCGCCGGTGTAGCCGAAGGTATGGTGGTGAATGTACCTGGCAAGGGTAATGCCGGCAAGCACAACGGCATCGCAGGCGACATCCAGGTGTTCATCGAGGAAGAAGAAAACGACACCTTCGTACGCGATGGTAACGACCTGATATACAATCTCTTGTTAGACTTCCCTACAGCAGCCCTTGGCGGTGACGTGGAGATTCCCACCATCGACGGCGGCAAGTTGAAGGTGAAACTCGACAACGGTACGCAGCCTGGTAAGACCCTCCGACTGAGAGGAAAAGGCCTGCCCGCAGTACAGGGCTACGGCTCGGGCAAGGGCGACCTGGTGGTGAACATCAGCGTCTATGTGCCGAAGACCCTGAGTCGCGAAGAGAAGGAGGCCATCGAACGTTTCAAGAACAGCGACAACTTCAAGGGCGACAAGCAGACCCGCGACTCGATCTTCCAACGTTTCAAGAACTATTTCAACTAAGCAATGACATATAGAGAGACCTGCAACTACCTGTTCAACCAGATGCCGATGTTCGAGAAGCAAGGCGCATCGGGGTATAAGGAAGGACTGGACAATACGCTGAAGCTGGATGAGCACTTCGGACACCCTCATCAGGCGTACAAGACCATCCACGTGGCCGGCACCAACGGCAAAGGCTCATGTGCCCACACCATCGCCGCCATCCTGCAGGAGTGCGGTTACAAGACAGGTCTCTATACGTCGCCACACCTCGTTGACTTCTCGGAACGTATCCGCGTCAACGGACATCCCATCGACGAAAACTACGTCGTCAGCTTTGTGGAGAAGGAGAAGAGTTTCTTCGAACCCCTGCATCCCTCGTTCTTCGAGGTGACCACAGCGATGGCCTTCAAATACTTCAAGGATATGGAGGTAGACATCGCCGTCATCGAAGTAGGACTCGGCGGACGACTGGACTGCACGAACATCATCACCCCGATACTCTCCGTGATCACCAACATCAGTCTGGACCACACCAAACTGCTGGGCAGCTCGCTGGAACAGATCGCGATGGAGAAAGCCGGTATTATGAAAAAAGGTGTACCCGTGGTCATCGGCGAGACGACACCAGAGACACGCATGGTGTTTGAGGCTGTCGCCCAAGAGACCGGCGCACCTGTCACCTTCGCCGAAGACCACCCCGAGGTGATCAGCGTAGGAGAGTCGAACTTAGGCATCCGCTATACCACAGCGCACTACGGACTGGTATATGGTGAATTGCAAGGTTTCTGTCAGGAGAAAAACGCCAACACCATCCTGACCGCCTGCAGGATTCTGGAAGACGAAGGCTATATGTACCGCTTTGCCGACGATGACAATTCGGAGGCCAAAGGACAGGAAGTGGCCAAGGGCTTTAAGTCTGTCTGTGAGATTACCGGACTGAGAGGCCGTTGGCAGACGGTATCTGAATCGCCGAAGGTAATCTGTGACACAGGTCACAACGTCGGAGGATGGCAGTATATCAGTCGGCAACTGAGTCAGGTGGAGTGCAGAAAGAAGCACATCATCTTCGGTCTCGTAGACGATAAAGACATGGACGGTATCATGGAATTACTGCCCAAAGACGCCATCTATCACTTCACCAAGGCAGACACCAAACGTGCCGTTTCGGAGAATGTGCTCAAAATTATCGGTGAACAGCACGGTCTTCACGGAGAAAGCTTCCCCAGCGTCGCAGAAGCCTGGCAAAATGCCAGAAAGTCCTGTGCATCAGACGATTTCATCTTCGTAGGAGGCAGCAGTTACGTCGTTGCTGACTTCTTCAAAAATTGCATTTAGTTTTTTTTAAGACATCCTTCAACATTTTTTTCGTTGTTTCCTTTGTCTGTTTGGATTTTTTTCTGTTACTTTGCAGACAGATAGTTTTGTAACTAAAAACATATCAATTATGGCTAATACAACAGAAACAGCGAATCTGTGTGGTCTGAAGCGGGAGAACTTCCAGGCCACGATTAATGGTAAGAAAACCGATTTGTACATTCTCAGGAACCGTAAGGGTTACGAAGTCGCCATCTCTAACTATGGAGGTGCAATCTGTGCGATTATGGTCCCCGACAAGAATGGCAACGTAGCAAACGTGATCCAAGGTCACGACAGTATCCAACAGCTCACCAGCGGTAAGGAGCCTTACCTCTCGACCCTTATCGGTCGTTGGGGTAACCGTATCTGCAAAGGTCAGTTCACCCTGAACGGCAAGGACTACCAGGTGGCACTCAACGACGGCCCCAACCACCTTCACGGAGGTGCTGTAGGTTTCAACGCCAAGGTTTGGGACGCCCGTCAGATGGGTCCCCGTGCTCTCGCCCTGCACCGCATCTCATCATACGGTGAGGAAGGCTATACCGGCGAATTGGACGTGACGGTAGAATTCACCTTCACCGATCTGAACGAACTGGTGATCGAATATCTGGCTACCACGAACAAGAAGACCATCGTGAACCTGACGCATCACGCCTTCTTCTCACTGGCCGGTACCGCTGATCCCACACCCGACATCCTGGATCAGATCTGTGAGATCAATGCAGACTTCTATCTGCCTACTGACGCTACCGCCATTCCTACAGGTGAGATCCTGAAGGTTGAAGGTACACCGTTCGACTTCCGCAAGCCGAAACCCTTCGGACAGGACATCGAGGCTGACCACGAGCAGATCAAGTTCGGTAAGGGCTTCGACCACAACTACGTGCTGAACAAGCGCGAAGAGGGCGAACTGAGTTTTGCCGCCAAGGTGACAGAACCGAAGAGCGGACGTACGATGGAAGTCTTCACCACCGAACCCGGTATGCAGCTTTACACCGCCAACTACGCCACTGGCTACAAGGGCGCTAACGGATGTACGTTCCCGTTCCGTTCTGCTGTATGCTTCGAGGCTCAGCACTTCCCCGACACCCCCAACCGTCCTTACTTCCCCAGCGTCATCCTGAATCCAGGTCAGCGCTACAAGCAGAAGACGATCTATCGCTTTGGTGTCGTAGAGTAATCAACCACAACAACATAAACAGGACATTATGACTGAGACCAAGAACAATGGCAAGTTGGTTGCCATTATCACCATGTGCTTCATCTTCGCGATGATCAGTTTCGTCACGAACATGGGTGCACCATTCGGCAATATCTGGGGATTCGAGTATCCCTTTGCAAAAGCATGGGGTAACCTGATGAACTTTGCCGCCTATCTCTTCATGGGTATTCCGGCAGGAAAGATGTTGGTCAAGTATGGCTATAAGAAGACAGCGCTGACGGCACTGATTGTCGGTATCGTGGGTCTGGTGTTCCAGTATCTCTCGAGCCTCGTGGGAGCCGGCACATACGTCTTTACATACGACAGCATTCCTGTGGCCCTCAACCTGATTATCTATCTGTTGGGCGCTTTTATCTGCGGTTTCTGCGTCTGCATGCTGAACACCGTGGTGAACCCGATGCTGAACCTGCTTGGTGGTGGTGGAAACAAAGGTAACCAGCTCATCCAGATCGGTGGTACGATGAACTCACTCACCGGTACGCTGACCCCGCTATTGGCTGGTATCCTCGTAGGTACCGTCACGAAAGACACGAGCATGAGCGACGTGGCTCCCCTACTCTTTATCGGTATGGCCGTCTTTGCCATCTCGTTTGTCATTATCAGCCGTGTGAGCATCCCTGAGCCTACACTCGGTAAGGTACAACCCAAGTATGAGCGCAGTCCATTGGCTTTCCGCCATTGTGTGCTGGGCGTGATTGCCATCTTCTTCTATGTCGGTATCGAAATCGGTATCCCCATGGAGTTGAACTTCTACGTCACCGACCTCGGTTTCGAGGGTGCAGCAGCCGTCGGTGGTACGCTGGCAGCAGCCTACTGGCTCCTGATGATGATCGGACGTGCATGCTCCAGCGCCATCTCCGGTAAGGTTTCTACGAAGTTACAGCTGTCGACAGTCAGCGCTGTTGCAATCGCATTACTGTTGATCGCCATCTTCATGCCAGAGACAGTCACCATCGGTTTCAATGGACATGATGTGCCGGCCAAGAGCTTTATCATCCCCGCCTGCGGTCTCTGTACCTCTATTATGTGGGGTGGTATCTTCAACCTCTCCGTTGAGGGCCTCGGCAAATACACTGAGGCAGCATCCGGTATCTTCATGACGATGGTTGTCGGCGGTGGTATCATGCCGTTGATCCAGGAGGCTATTGCGAAGTCAGCCGGACCGATTTTCAGCTATTGGCTGGTTATCGCCATGTTGGCCTATATCCTGTTCTATGCGCTTATCGGTTGCAAGAATGTGAATACAGACATCAAGGTAGACTAATTATGCATTATTAATTATTAATTACGAATTATCATGATGGATATTGAATTTGTAAGAAGCCGTTTCATCAAGCACTTTGATGGAAAGACCGGCAACGTATATGCTTCTCCTGGACGTATCAACCTTATCGGTGAGCACACCGACTATAATGGTGGTTTTGTGTTTCCTGGAGCTGTTGATAAAGGTATTATGGCCGAGATGCGTGCCAACGATACTGAGGACACTGTGATGGCCTATGCCATCGACCTGAAGGACCGCGTAGACTTCAAGCTTTCCGATCCTGACGGACCACGTGCAAGTTGGGCTCGTTATATTTACGGTATCGCTTTGGAAATGAAGAAATTGGGCGCGCCCATTAAAGGATTTAATATCGCCTTTGCAGGTGATGTTCCCCTGGGCGCAGGTATGTCGTCTTCAGCCGCTATGGAAAGCTGTATTGCCTGTGGTCTGAACGACATCTTTGCCGACAATAAGATCAGCCAGTGGGATATGGTTCTCGCCGGTCAGGCTACAGAGCACAATTACTGTGGCGTGAAATGCGGTATCATGGACCAGTTCGCCTCTGTCTTCGGCAAGGCAGGTTGTCTGATGCGCCTCGACTGTCGCAGTCGTGAGTTCGAGTACTTCCCCTTCAAGCCCGACGGCTATCGTCTCGTGCTGCTCGACTCTGTGGTCAAGCACCAGTTGGCCGGTTCACCCTACAACGACCGTCGTAACAGTTGTGAGAATGTGGTGAAACACATTGCCGCCAAGCATCCGGAGGGTAAGTTTGAGACCCTGCGCGACTGCACTTGGGAGCAGTTGGAGGAAGTCAAGGAGGAAGTTGGCGCTGAGGACTACAAGCGCGCCAAGTTCGTACTCGGTGAGAAGGACCGTGTGCTGGCTGTCTGCGATGCGCTGAACGAAGGCGACTACGAGAAAGTCGGTGAGATGATGTACAAGACCCACGAAGGTCTGTCGAAGGACTACGAGGTATCCTGTGAGGAACTCGATTTCCTGAATGACATCGCCAAAGAGAATGGCGTCACCGGTTCGCGAATCATGGGTGGCGGCTTTGGTGGTTGTACCATCAACCTCGTCCGCAACGACCTCTATAAGAAGTTCGTTGAGGATGCTAAGAAAAAGTTCAACGAGAAGTATGGTCATGAGCCGAAAGTCTATGATGTTGTCATCGGCGACGGTTCACGCAAACTCTGCTAAAAAGTGACCTAAGAAAGCACAATTTGTGTTTATAAAGGTTAAATTCTGGCGGTAAGGTGTAAAAATTACACTTTACCGTCAATTTTTATGTCATTTTTGTTGGTCGGTTCGGAAATAAGTTGTAAATTTACAGCCAAATTGCAATCACAACGTATAACAACTTAAAGCTAACAAAAATGAAAGTACTGAAAAGTAGTTTTTTGAGCCTTGGCGCAGCAGCGCTGATGTTTGTAGCATGTGCAGGTAACCAGCAGGCTCCTGTACTCACGGTATCGGGTCTTGACCCAGCCAAGTTCGACACAACCCTTCAGAACAAACCCGTGAAGCTCTTCACCCTGAAGAACGCTAACGGTATGGAGGTATGCATCACCAATTATGGCGGTCGCGTGGTATCACTCGTCGTTCCTGACAAGGACGGTAAGCCTACGGACGTTGTTCTCGGTTTCGACAACATTGCCCAGTATGCTGATACCCTCAACTCCCCCACTGACTACGGTTCCAGTGTAGGCCGTTATGCTAATCGTATCAAGGACGGCAAGTTTACGCTGAACGACGTTGAATTCCAGTTGAAGCAGAACGACGGTCCTAACTGTCTGCACGGTGGTGGCACCACAGGCTGGATGAATCAGGTTTACGATGCAGAACAGGTTGGAGACTCTATCCTGAAACTGACGATTGTCGCAGCTGATGGCGAAAACGGTTTCCCCGGCAAGGTGATGGCCATTACAACCTATAAGGTCACCTCTGACAACGTCCTCGACATCACATGGGAAGCAGAGACCGACAAGCCGACAATTATCAACCAGACTAATCACAACTATTATAACCTGAGCGGTGACTTCACACAGCCCGGCTATGATATGGTACTTTACGTGAATGCCGACAACTTCACCCCCAGCGACACACTTTACATTCCAACGGGTGAGATCAAGTCGGTAGAGGGAACACCAATGGACTTCCGTACGCCTCACGCCATCGGTGACAGCATCAAGTCCGAGTTTGACCAGATTCAGAATGCCGGTGGTTACGACCACAACTGGTGTCTGAACACATTCAAGGACGGTAAGGGCGACGACACACAGGTCTGCGCCAGCCTCTATTCTCCGAAAACCGGTATCTTCATGGAGATGTTTACCAATGAGCCCGGTGTACAGGTATACAGCGGAAACTTCCAAGGTGTTGGCAACGAGCTGAACATCGAGCACAAGCACGGACCATATCCTCAGCATGTCAGCGTATGTCTTGAGAGCCAGAAGTATCCCGACTCTCCCAACAAGCCACAGTGGGTACAACCCGTGTTGAATCCTGGAGAGAAGTACTTCAGCCACGCTGCTTACAAATTCTCTGTGAAATAAAACTAACATCGTAATATTCTAAAAACGTAAATCAATATGGCATTATTAGACTGGATTGTCATTGGCGTCTTCTGTTGTGCGCTGATCGGCATTGTATTATGGGTCGTCTCTCAGAAAAACGACAACTCAGCAGACTATTTCTTAGGCGGTAAAGACGCCACTTGGATTGCTATCGGTGCATCAATCTTTGCATCGAACATCGGTTCAGAACACCTCATCGGACTCGCAGGTGCAGGTGCTTCGTCAGGTATGGCTATGGCCCATTGGGAGATCCAGGGATGGATGATCCTGATTCTTGGATGGGTGTTCGTGCCCTTCTATTCCCGTTCGATGGTTTACACCATGCCGGAGTTCCTGGAGCGTCGTTATAACACCCAGAGCCGTACTATTCTCTCGGTTATCTCACTCATCAGCTATGTGCTGACCAAGGTGGCCGTAACGGTATATGCAGGCGGTCTGGTGTTCCAGCAGGTCTTCGGCATCGAAGAGCTCTGGGGTATCGACTTCTTCTGGATTGCCGCTATCGGACTTGTGCTCATCACTGCTGTTTACACCATCTTCGGCGGTATGAAGAGCGTGCTCTACACTTCTGTGCTGCAGACGCCTATCCTGCTGTTGGGTTCGCTGATCATCCTCGTCCTGGGTATGAAGGCATTGGGCAGCTGGGATCAGATGCTGCAACTTTGTGATGTAAAGCCCAACTACGAAGGTGCTACAGGTACGATGATTCACCTGATGCGTTCGAACAGCGACCCACAGTATCCTTGGCTTGGTGCCCTGATTGGTTCTGCTGTCATCGGTTTCTGGTACTGGTGTACTGACCAGTATATTGTACAGCGTGTACTCTCTGGTAAGAACGAGACGGAAGCCCGTCGTGGTACGATCTTCGGTGCTTACCTGAAACTGTTGCCCGTATTCCTGTTCCTGATTCCTGGTATGATTGCTTTCGCACTGCATCAGAAGTATGCTGGCGACGGCGGTTTCCTGCCTCTTCTTGCCGACGGTACGCCTAATGCCGATGCAGCCTTCCCCACCCTCGTGGCAAAAATCCTGCCTGCAGGTGTGAAAGGTCTCGTAGTCTGCGGTATCCTTGCTGCGCTGATGTCATCGTTGGCATCACTGTTCAACTCTTCAGCTATGCTATTCACCATCGACTTCTGGAAGCGTCTGAAACCCGAGACCTCAGAGAAGAGTCTCGTACGTATCGGACAAACGGCTACCGTAGTGATCGTGATTCTCGGTATTCTTTGGATTCCCATTATGCGCTCAGTAGGTAATGTGCTTTATAACTACTTGCAGGACGTTCAGTCTGTCTTGGCTCCTGGTATTGCTGCCGCCTTCCTGCTGGGTATCACTTGGAAACGTGCCTCTGCCAAAGGTGGTATGTGGGGATTGCTCTCAGGTATTATCATCGGTCTGACACGTCTGGGAGCAAAGGTCTACTACAGTAATGCAACAGATGCGGGTGACAGTTGGTTCAAGGCTGTGTTCTACGACTTCAACTGGCTGTTCTTCTGCGGCGTGATGCTGATTGTATGCTGTCTCATCGTTATCTTCGTATCACTGATTACTGAAGCACCTGATGAGAAGAAGATTCAGGGTCTGGTATTCGGTACTTCTACACCTGAGCAGCGCGCAGCCACACGTGCCAGCTGGAACCATTGGGATGTCATTCATACAGTAATCATCCTGGGCTTCACCGTAGCATTCTACATCTATTTCTGGTAATCAACGATTAAGGAAATGACAAGTTTTTATGGTGAACACTCTAAAGTCTGGTTGTCGGTAGACTGTATCATCTTCGGCTTCGACGAAGGAAAGCTGAAGATTCTGATCGGACGACGGCAGATGGATCCTGGTCGCGGCGAATGGAGTCTCTACGGAGGTTTCGTTCGCAGCGACGAGAGCGTCGATGATGCTGCAAACCGTGTGCTCTTCGACCTCACCGGACTTCGGAACCTCTATATGCGGCAAGTTGGTGCTTTTGGTAACGTAGACCGTGACCCAGGCGAGCGCGTGGTATCTATTGCCTACTACGCACTTATCAACGTGAAAGACTACGATGATTGCCTGCGTCAGGAATATGGGTTGGAATGGGTAAACTTCGATGAGGTGCCCACTCTTTATTCCGACCACAACGAGATGATTCAACGAGCCAGAAAGATGATGCGGCAAAAGATTTCCAACGAACCCATCAGTTTCCGACTGCTTCCCAGCCTATTCACCCTCACACAGCTCCAAAAGCTCTATGAGGCCGTCAGTGGCGAAGAAGTCGACAAGCGCAACTTCCGCAAACGCATCAAGGATATGGACTTCATTGAGAAGACTGAACTCATCGACAAAACAGGGTCAAAACGTGGTGCCTTCCTATATCGCTTCAACAAGAGGGCCTACAAGGAAGATCCGACTTTTAAATTATAGAACAATGCTCGAAGAACTGAAAGAAAAAGTATTCCAGGCGAATCTGGACCTGGTAAAGCATAATCTCGTGATATTTACATGGGGAAATGTCAGCGGCATCGACCGTGAGCACGGTCTGGTAGTCATCAAACCCTCTGGCGTCGACTACGACGTCATGAAAGCCAGCGATATGGTGGTGGTAGACCTCGAGTCTGGCGAAGTTGTAGACGGAGAACTGAATCCGTCGAGCGATACCCCTACACACCTTGTATTATATAAGGCCTTCCCTAATATACAAGGCGTCGTGCACACCCATTCGACCTATGCCACAGCATTCGCGCAAGCAGGTAAGGATATCCCCAATATCGGTACCACTCATGCCGACTATTTCTATAAGGATATCCCTTGCACACGAGACATGACCGAGGCTGAGGTCAAAGGACAGTACGAACTGGAGACCGGAAATGTCATCGTTGACGAGATTCTGAACATCCGTAAGATCAACCCTGACCATACTCCAGCAGTGTTGGTTAAGAATCATGGTCCCTTCGCATGGGGAACCTCGCCCGCCAATGCCGTATACAACGCTAAGGTGATGGAAGAATGTGCTAAAATGGCATTTATCTCATTGACGGTAAACCCGCAGACGACAATGAATCCATTGCTCGTCGAAAAGCACTATATGCGCAAACATGGTCCTAATGCATATTATGGACAGAAGAAAAAGTAAAAAAGTAAAAAGGTAAAAAATGAAAGCATTTGAGAATTTTGAAATATGGTGGGTAACTGGTGCACAGTTGCTCTATGGAGGTGACGCAGTCGTAGCTGTCGACGGTCACTCAAAGGAGATGGTCGACGGTCTGAACAAGAGCGGCAACATCCCTGTGAAGATTGTATATAAGGGCACAGCCAACAGTTCAAAGGAAGTTGAGCAGATCATGCTGGCTGCCAACAACGATGAGAAGTGCGTGGGTATCATCACCTGGATGCACACCTTCTCCCCCGCTAAGATGTGGATCAAGGGCCTGCAGCAGCTGCAGAAACCCCTGCTTCATTTCCACACTCAGTACAATGCCGAGATCCCCTGGAGCGAGATTGACATGGACTTCATGAACTTGAACCAGAGTGCTCACGGCGACATCGAGTTCGGACACATCTGCACCCGTATGCGCATCGCCCGTAAGGTGGTCTGCGGTTACTGGAAGGACGAGAAGGCCCAGAAGCAGATTGCCGTTTGGGCTCGCGTAGCTGCTGGTGTCGCTGATGCTCACAACGTACGCTGTCTGATGTTCGGTATGAACATGAACAACGTCGCCGTTACTGATGGCGACCGCGTGGAGTTCGAGCAACGTCTGGGCTATCATGTCGACTACTATCCCGTCAGCTCTCTGATGGAGTATTTCAAGAAGGTCACCGATAAGGAGGCTGATGAGCTCGTTGAGGAGTACAAGAAGCTATACACGATTAAGATCGATGAGAGCGGTGAAGCCATTTATTGGGAGAAGGTGAAGAACGCTGCCAAAGCTGAGATCGCCCTGCGCCGCGTGCTGAAGGATGAGGGCGCCACTGCCTTCACCACCAACTTCGACGACCTCGGTGATGCCGACATCAATAATTCCAACTTCGTCGGCTTCGACCAGATTCCTGGCCTCGCTTCACAGCGTCTGATGGAAGAGGGTTACGGTTTCGGTGCCGAGGGCGACTGGAAGACCGCATGTCTCTATCGCACACTCTGGGTCATCCAGCAGGGCATGCCTACAGGTTGTTCCTTCCTCGAGGACTACACGCTGAATTTCGCCGGCGACCGCTCATCTTGTCTGCAGAGCCATATGCTCGAGATCTGTCCGCTCATCGCTTCTGACAAACCCAAACTCGAGGTACACTTCCTCGGAATCGGTATCCGCAAGCAACAGACCGCCCGTCTCGTGTTCACCTCAAAGACAGGTCGTGGTATCAAGGCTACAGTCGTTGACCTGGGCAACCGCTTCCGTCTGATTTCTCAGGAGGTGGAGTGCATCGAGCCGAAGCCCATGCCTAAGTTGCCCGTTGCTTCTGCACTCTGGATTCCCCAGCCCACCTTCGAGATTGGTGCTGCCGCCTGGATCCTCGCCGGTGGTACTCACCACTCAGCTTTCTCCTACGACATCAACGAGGAGTACTGGGAAGATTTCGCTGAGATGCTCGGCATTGAATACGTCCGCATCAACAAGCAGACGAATATCGCCGACTTCAAGCAGACCCTCCGCAACAACGAGGTTTACTATATGTTGAACAAAGCACTGAAGTAAGATATGACTGCAAAACAAACAATCGAAGCAGGTAAAGCCATTCTCGGTATCGAGTTTGGCTCTACCCGCATCAAGGCCGTCCTCATCGACGAGGACAACAAGCCCATCGCACAGGGCTCACACGAGTGGGAGAATC
>JAEENF010000137.1 GCA_016283605.1 Prevotella sp. | reverse complement strand
CGTACACCTTTCTTAATAATAAGGTCGGCACAGGGAGGTGTCTTACCATAGTGTGAACAGGGTTCCAGACTGACATATATCGTCGAATCCTTCAACAGCGTCTCGTCCTCAGGACGTACTGCGGCAAAGGCGTTCACCTCGGCATGTCCCTCGCCACAACGCACATGATAACCCTCGCCAATAATCCGTCCGTCAGCACTAACAATCACTGCCCCCACCATAGGATTGGGCTTTGCATTCTGCTGTCCGTTCCTGGCCAGCTGAATGCACCGTCGCATGTATCTCTCGTCGTTTGTCATCACTTTTTTGCCTTTTTATTTTTTTACTTTTTTATTTTTTCGTATCTTTGCACCCACTATGACATACGAAGACCTCTGGCACAGACTAACACCCTTTTACGATGCTGGCGAGGCGAAAGCCATCGTCCGCTGGGTGCTTGACGTACGCTTCGGTCTTTCTCTGGTGGATATTATTTGCGGCAAAGTTACACAATTATCCACAGATGACCAAAAAGAACTGGAAAAAATCGTTGTTCGTCTGGAGAAAGGCGAGCCGGTGCAGTATGTCGTTGGCATAGCAGAATTCTGTGGAAGACAGTTCCATGTGGAGCCAGGGGTGCTCATCCCCCGTCCAGAGACCGAAGAACTCTGCCGCTGGATCATTCCGTGTGAATCCGGTGCAAACATTCTCGATATCGGGACTGGCAGTGGCTGCATCGCCATCACGCTGGCCTTGGAAATGCCCGATGCGAAAGTGACTGCCTGGGACATCTCCGACGATGCCCTGCGTATCGCCGTTGCGAATGCCGCTGCCCTCAATGCCCATGTCGCCTTCGAGCATCGCGACATCCTCGATGCTTCACGCCTGACGCGTCACGGCGAAGCCGATTCTTCATTCTTCACTCTGCACTCTTCACTTTCTCTCATCGTCAGCAATCCCCCCTACGTCTGCGACAAGGAGAAATCAGCGATGGAACCTCATGTCCTCGACCACGAACCCCATCAGGCGCTGTTTGTTCCTGACGATGACCCCCTACTCTTCTATCGCGCCATCGCACGATACGCCTTGTCAGCCCTTGAGCCCGAAGGTCTGCTCTACTTCGAACTGAACCCCCTCTATGCCCATGAGACAGAAGCAATGCTTACCGACATGGGATTCCGACATACCGAACTCCGTCAGGACCAGTTTGGCAAACAACGATTCCTTAAAGCTATGAAGATATGAAAGAAAAGACCGAACAAGACGCCTACCTGCAGCTTGCAGCCCTCTGTGCCCAGGCCGAGCACTGTCAGCAGGAGATGCGTGACAAGATGAAACGCTGGGACATTGACGCTGCGACACAAGACCGCATCGTGGCCCGTCTCATCAAGGAACGCTACGTCGATGACGAACGCTATGCCCGTGCCTTCGTCAAGGACAAGATCCGTTACAACAAATGGGGTCGCCGTAAGGTTCAGCAGGGGCTGTGGCTGAAACACATCGATGACGACATCCAGGAACGCGTCCTCGGCGAAGTCGACGACAGTGAATACCTTGCCGTCCTGCGCCCCCTGCTGAAACAGAAGGTCAGGAGCATCCGTGCAGAGAACGACTATGAGCGTACCCAGAAGCTCGTACGCTTTGCCCTCGGACGTGGATTTACCTTCGACATCATCCGTCAGTGTCTGAATGTCGACGACGACATGAACACCGAAGACGATGAAGATTAGTTTCTGGACGCGTTTGCTCGATCTCATCTCACCACGTCTCTGTGTGGTGTGCGACAGTCGCCTCTCCATCACCGAAGAGGTGCTCTGCGGCAAGTGCAACCTCCATCTGCCACGTACCGGCTACCATCGCGACCCCTACGAGAACATCCTCGCCAAGACCTTCTGGGGTCAGATTCCGATACAACGGGCCTCTGCCCTCTTCTACTACGAGGCCCACGCCGAGACCGCCGCCATCATCTATCAGCTGAAATACAAGAATCACCCCGAAATCGGCGTGGTGATGGGACGCATGCTGGCCCGTGAGGTCCAGGGCAGCGGCTTCTTCGAGGGCATCGACGCCATCGTGCCCGTACCGCTGGCCCGTAAGCGTCAGCGACAGCGAGGCTACAACCAGAGCATGGAGATCGCCCGAGGCATCAGTGAGATCTCTGGTCTCCCTATATACAATAAGGTGGTGCGACGCACCGTCTTCGAAGGCAGCCAGACCAGTCGCGGACGCTGGGAACGCAACGAGAACGTCGAGAAGGTCTTCGAGCTCACCGATGGCGAGCGCATCCGCAACCGGCATCTCCTCGTCGTCGACGACGTCGTCACCACCGGTGCCACCATCATCGCCTGCGCCAAGGCGCTCTGTCTGTCCGAAGGCGTCACCGTCAGTGTCCTCGCCCTCGGTTTTGCAAAAAACTGAGCGATTTTTTGGCGGATTCAGGGAAATCATGTATCTTTGCAGCAGATATTGATATTAATAGCAAACTAACACCGTTCAAGAAAACAAATGAAAAAACTAATCTGTATCGCGCT
>JAEENF010000136.1 GCA_016283605.1 Prevotella sp. | reverse complement strand
GCATGGGCTCTAAGCTGTTCCCGTCAGATAAGGTGAAGGCCGGCGATTGGCAGTATGTGACAGACAAGTGCCGTGAGGCTCTCGGCTACTGCGCAAAGGCCCGCGCTTAACGCACAAATATCATGTCCCTCTCGCCGCAAGAGTAGTCGGCGAGGGGGATTTTCTTGACTAACATGAAATTTTGGCTATTCATACTATCAACCATTCTCATATCAGCCTGTTCGCACTCTGATAGGCCAGCGGTGGACAAGTTGAATTCTCATTCTTACGCCTATCATTATCGGAATATTGACTCTACAGAGTACTATGCCCAACGTGCCTACGACTTGTCTGAACACTATGATAAGGGTAGGGCTGAGGCCCTGAATAATCTGGCCTTTGTGGATATCGTTAAGATGCAATATAAGCAGGCGGAGGATTACTTGAACGATATTCCTCAAACTACTGACAATCAGATAGAACTCTTTGTGTGTTATATCCAGCAGATGCGCCTCTGTCAGCGTCGTTCCAGCAACCGTGAGTTCCATGAATACCGTGAACGGGCTGACCGTGTCTTGAACCGTATTAACGAAGAACGTGAATTGCTCTCCGATGAAGATCGTCGACGTATGATCTATGCCGAGACGGAATATGCCATCGTCAACTCCACCTACTATTATTACGTTGGTCTTGAGCGACAGTCTATCGATGCCTTGGAGACTATTGACCCCAACGAAGTACAGCGTGATACGGCTCAGTATCTCAATTACCTCTATAATATCGGTGCTGGTGGTATCCTTACTGAAGGTACGCAGGAGGAGATCAACCAACAGGAGTTTGATCACCTGTTGCGTTGCTTCATGATTGCGCGTCAGGGCGATTATCCTTATTTTGCCGCCAACGCCCTTGAGGCACTCTCAGAACACCTGATGGATCCCGATTACCGTCGCCAGCTGATAGCCGACAATCTGCCGGCGATGAAGTTCCTGAACCCAGAGGGTATTGAAGACGATATGCTCCCTGGATGGCTTGCAGAGAGTTCACTCAGTCTCTTCGAAGCCTATGGCGACGTCTATCAGATTGCTGGTGCCTATCGTACGCTGGCATCCTGTTACCGTCAGACCGGCGACAACGAGTCGACACTCTTCAACCTGGAGCAGGCACTCTCTGATACCATCATCTATCAGGCACCCGATCTGGTGGCTTCCATCCGCGAACAGCTTAGCGTGGCCTATTCCGCGATGGATGATAAGGCTAAGAGCGACGAGAACCGTAACAGCTATATCGACCTGATGACGGAGACGCGTCAGGACCGTCAGCTCGAAGCCCGTGCGCTTCTGTTGGAGTCGGCTGCCAGCCAGCTCAACTGGATGCTTATCGCGGTGGGCATCGCCATTGTCCTCCTGCTCTTCTCGTTGTGGCTCTTCAACCATCTGCACAAGAAACAACGCGTCGATCACGGCCTCGACGACCTCATCGAACAGCGTCAGGACGAGGTGGCGATGGAGCGTCTGCGTGTGGAGAACAACGAGCGCCGCCATCTGGAACAACGTGCAAAGATCTCGCTCGTCAATAGCATCACGCCCTTCATCGACCGTATTATCTATGCCGTCCATAAAGGTGGCGACGACGATTACATCCGTGAACTGACCACGCAGATCAATTCCTATAACGATATCCTGACCCATTGGATACAGCTACGGCAGGGCGAGCTGAACCTGAAGATTGAGACCTTCCCTCTCCAGCCGTTGTTTGATATTGTGGCTAAAGGTCGCAAGAGTCTGGAGATGAAAGGCATCACCCTCGAGGTGGAAAAGACCGATGCCCAGGTGAAGGCCGACCGTATCCTGACGCTGTTCATGCTGAACACGCTGGTGGATAATGCCCGAAAGTTTACACCCCAGCAGGGACGTGTCGACGTGTCCGCCACAGAGACTGACGACTATGTGGAGATCTCTGTCGCAGATACTGGGGCAGGAATGACTGAAGAACAGCTGGCTCATCTCTTCGATACGAAGCCCATTCACGACGAGGGTGTCAGCGGTCACGGCTTCGGCCTGTTGAACTGCAAGGGTATCATCGAGAAGTACCGCAAGATCTCGCAGATCTTCTCTGTCTGCAGCATCGCTGCCGAGAGCGAGAAGGGCAGGGGGTCGCGTCTCTTTTTCCGTCTGCCCAAGGGTGCCCTCCGCATCCTCCTGCTGCTCTTCACGCTTCATGCTTCGCTCTTCACGCTTCACGCCCAGACTTTCGACGATCTGGGCCGAGCCGCCATCTATGCCGACTCCGCTTATTTCTCCAATATCAACGGCACCTTCGAACGCACCCTGCTTTTCACCGACTCCTGCCGCGAGTACCTGAACCTGCATTACAAGAAGATACAACCTCATGGCTCGAAGTTCCTGCAGCGTCTGGGCGATCCTTCGTTGGTGGCCCCTGAGATTGAGTGGTTCCACGACTCACTCGACGTGAACTATGCCGTCATCCTCGATATGCGCAATGAGATAGCCGTCGCAGCGCTGGCCCTCCACGAGTGGCAGCTCTATTCCTACAACAACAAGATCTATACGCAGCTCTATAAGGAGATGTCGGCAGATAACACTCTGGCAGACTACTGCCGTCAGATGCAGGAGTCACAGACCAATAAGCGCATCGCCGTCATCCTGCTCGTCATCCTGCTTTTCGCCATCCTGCCGGCTTATTACTTCTTATACTATCGCCACCGTCTCTATAACCGTTTCTACGTTGAAAGGAAGTTGCAGACGAACCTGGAGATGGCCGACGACGAACTGCGACGGGCAGAGCTGGAGAACAATAACCTCCACGTCTCGAATGCCGTGCTCGACAACTGTCTCTCCACCTTGAAACACGAGACGATGTACTATCCCTCGCGCATCCAGCAGCTCCTGGACCAGGGCGACATGGAGTCGGTCTCCGAGGTGGTCAGTTACTACCGCGAGCTCTACGGCTTGCTCTCCCAGCAGGCCATGAACCAGGTGGAGGGCGTGCGTCTGCATCTGCAGCAGCTCGACAATGGCATCCTGGGCGACAAGAACCTCATCGCCTTCCTTTTCGAGATTCTCCGCAAGCAGGGTGGGGCAGAGAAGACCATCAGCCGGAAGGACGACAAGTATCTCGAGGTCACCGTCCCCATGCCCCGCATGCATCTCTCTGACGAGGAGGCGCAGAACCTCTTCAATCCCCAGACCGACCACATCCCCTATCTCCTCTGCCGTCAGATCGTCCGTGATCATGGTGAGGCCACCAACCGCCGCCTCTGTGGCATCTGGGCAGAGAATACCGATGGAATAACGAATATAAAAATAATACTACCAAGCGTATGCAAAACTTCAAAGTGATTATCGTCGAGGACGTGCCCCTCGAACTCAAAGGCACGCTGGGCATCATCCGTAATGACATCCCTGAGGCCGAGGTCATCGGCACGGCTGACTCTGAGCCAGCCTACTGGAAACTGCTGAAGCAGCAGAAGCCCGACCTGCTGTTGCTCGACCTGGGTCTTGGTGGTTCTACCACCGTTGGTGTGGAGATCTGCCGCAGTACCAAGGAGATGCACCCCGACATCAAAGTGCTTATCTTCACAGGTGAGATCCTGAACGAGAAACTCTGGGTCGACGTGCTCGACGCTGGTGCCGACGGCATCATCCTCAAGACGGGTGAGCTGTTGACGCGTGGCGATGTGAACGCCGTGATGGAGGGTAAGACGCTGGTCTTCAACGAGCCCATCCTCGAGAAGATTGTCGAGCGTTTCAAGTATTCCGTCAATGGACAGCTGGCCAAACAGGAGGCTCTCGTCAACTACGAGATCGATGAGTACGACGAGCGTTTCCTCCGTCATCTGGCGCTGGGCTATACGAAGGATCAGATCACTGGCCTTCGCGGCATGCCCTTCGGCGTGAAGAGTCTGGAGAAACGGCAGAACGACCTTGTGCGCAAACTCTTCCCTGAGTCCACGGGTAATGTCAATGCCACGCGTCTGGTGGTCCGTGCCATCGAGTTGCATATCATCGATATCGACAATCTCGTAGCCGATGAAGATTGATCGTCGTCTGGCGGCGTGGCTGGGGTGTGTGTTGCTGTTGGCAGAGCTGATCCTCATCCTCGTGTCGTGGCTGCTCTCGGCCACGATGACCGAGGGGGTGCGCTCGTTGCTCTCCAGCGAGGGCATCCGATGGTTCTTCGGCAGTTTCGTCGGCATCATGGCCTCGCCATTGCTGGTGTGGCTTTTACTCTCGCTGATTGCCTGGGGCAGTCTGCAGAAGTCTGGACTCCTGGCCATGCAGCAGAGTTATCGTGAGAAGGTGGCGCTGCGGTCGGCATTGCTCCTCCTGATCCTCTATGTGGCAGTCATCCTGCTGCTGACGGTCACACCTAATGCCTTCCTGCTTTCCATCACGGGCTCGCTCTTCCCTTCGGCATTCAGTCGCAGCCTCGTGCCCATCATCGCCTTCGGCATCGTGCTGATGAGTATCTCCTTCGGCGTGATGTCAGGACGCATCAACTCGCTTTCCGCCGTTCTCGAGACGCTTTCATTCGGCATTAGCAAGGGTGCCGAGCTGTTTGTGCTCTACATCCTCATCATGCAGTTTTATGAATCCCTTTGGTTTGTTTTCGGATAAGATATGAAGAAATAATTATCTATTACGGTACCATCGGCCAGCCCGTGGGGCAGGTTTTCTAAGGCAGGAGGTGAATCACAGGGCCTGTGATTCAAGTGTTAACCCAATAAAGCCTCTCGCTACTTTGCGAGAGGCTTTTGATTAGAAGGGGCCGTAGCCCATACAACTCGTGGTCGTAATCGCTGTGACGAACGCCGTGAGCGCAGCTACTATCATCTTCACCGCAATCTCAATAATCCGATTCTTCTTCATAGGCAAACCTTATTATGCATTATGCATTATCAATTATGCATTATAATTAGTTTTGATCGCCTTCCTCGGAATCTGAGCCCGAGTTAATCACCAGCGTCGAGGCCTGTGCCGGCATCTGGAACGTACCCACGTACTCGCCATCGTTCTCAGTCAGGCTGACGTTCGAGCCATTCAGCGTAGCGCTAGGGATCTGACCCTCAGCAGGCGTTACTGCGATATACACATTCGCACCACTCTCGAGGCTGTCGCCACTGTTGATGGTCTCCTCGCTGTCGTTCTTCACAGTCGAGGTGCCACTACCTGACTTGGTGATGGTCAGCGCGAAGCTAGTCGCCTGGTTCTGGTCGCCTTGGTTCTGGTCGCCGCTCTGTGAGCCGCCTTCGTTACCACTCTGGCTGCCACCGTTGCCACTCTGCGATCCGCCGTTTCCTGAGTCATTACCCGTGGTGCCGTCCTCCTCCTTCGGCAGGAGGCTGTCCACGTTGATGAACTCGGCCTGCTTCAGGAACTGTCGGCTCGAGATGTTCTGCTCCTGCTCCTGCTCAGGCAGGAAACGGATGTGCAGACCCTTCACGTCCTTCAGAA
>JAEENF010000135.1 GCA_016283605.1 Prevotella sp. | reverse complement strand
CAAGTTAATCCAGATTGGATTATACCTTATAACATCGTGAAGTCTGATGTGGCGCATCATAGTGGAGATTCAGCCTATTTTGCCCGTAACCGTTACTATATTGTTGACCGTAACTCAGGTGACACTCTAAATCCTACAGAGGTGACCGAAGGACAAATGTTGTCCGGTTCACTGCGTATCGGTCAGAGGGGTGGCGCAGGTAACTCCCTCGGACGTATCGTTTTCCGCTTTCCCAACAATTTCTCGATTTATTTGCACGACACCAACAATCGTGGAGCTTTCAATCGGGACCGCCGAACCTTGTCGCATGGCTGTATTCGTGTACAGAAACCCTTTGAGTTGGCTTGTTTCCTTTTACCGGATGCCGATGATTGGACCAAGGACAAGTTACGTCTTTCAATGGATATCCGTCCGGAAACGGAACGGGGTGTCATCTGGCAACATGAACATGCTGAAGACCCGCGTCCGCTCCGTCTGATCTCTTATCATGAGGTGTCGCCCCGTGTACCCGTATACATTGTATATTATACGGCCTATCCCAGTCCAGAAACCGGTACTGTGGTCACCTGGCCCGATATCTACGGCTACGATCAGGTCATCAGCCGGGAGATGAAGACCTTCTTACCTTAATGAATGATGAAGAATAGTGAGTATGAATAAGTATGATGACAACCAGATCAAGGAACTTCTGATGAAGCCCGAAACCCAGCGTAAGGGATTCGAGATGCTCGCACGGCAGTATAGTGAACAGTTGTACTGGCAGGTTCGTCGTATCGTACTGACTCATGAAGACTCCAACGATGTGTTACAGAATACTTTCATCAAGGCATGGAACGGTCTTTCCTCTTTTCATGGTGATTCTAAAGTGCTCACATGGCTGTCGCGCATTGCTATCAATGAGAGTCTTGACTTTGTCCGAAAACAGAAGAATATAGCTGTCGTCAGTGCCGATGACAGCGAGTCGTCTGTAGCAAATACGCTGATGGCCGATGAATATTTCGATGGCGACGAGACCGAGGCGCAGTTACAGGAAGCCATCGCCAGCCTGCCTGAGGTTCAGCGCACTGTCTTTACCCTGCGCTATTATGATGAGATGAAATATAGCGAGATGAGTAAGCTTCTCAACACCTCCGAGGGTAGCCTGAAAGCCTCTTATCATATCGCCGTCAAAAAGATATCTGAATTTTTTAAATCACATGATTAAACCTTTTCAAACAATATACGTCAAAAGGGTATGAAAGAAGAAATGATTATAGAAAAAGTTAGCAAGCAGAATCCTTTCAGGGTTCCGGAGGGTTACTTCGACACGTTGACTAGTCAGATTATGGCAAAGGTTGACGAATCCGCTTCTACTGTTGTCGTCCCATTGAAGGAAAACAAGAAAAAGAAGTCGGCTAAGGTCGTCTGGCTCCGTCCTGTATTGTATGCGGCAGCCAGTGTATGTGCTCTGTTTATCAGCGTTGTGGCTTATCAGTCTCATTCTGACAGTCCCACCGCTGCTCCTGTCGCAACAGTGGCAGAACCACAGTCGATGGACTATTCTTTCGATGAGGCTGCCGACTATCTGATGATTGACAATCAGGATATCTATGCCTGTCTGTCGTCTGACTATTAAAAATGGAAAAGAGAAATGAAGAAACTTATTGTTAATTGTCTGTTCCTTTTGTTTGCGGTCGGGGTAAACGCCGAAGAACCGCAGCAGAAGTTCTCTCCTGAAAAATTCCAGGCAGACATGGAGGCCTTTATCACGAAAGAGGCATGTCTGACACCTCAGGAGGCGGCAGCCTTCTTCCCCCTGTATCGTGAAATGCAGAAAAAGCAGCGTGTGCTCTATTCTCAGATGCAGGCAGAAGGTATGATTAAGCCTGCTAGTGAGGAAGCCTGTAAGAAACTTATTCAAAAGCGCGATCAGGTAGAACTCGAGTTGAAGGCTATCCAGCAGACCTATCACAATAAGTTCTTTGGGGTCATTCCAGCCTCGAAGGTCTGGGATGTCATCAAAGCTGAAGACCGTTTCCATCGTGGCATGTTCCGTAATTGGGGTAGGGGCTTCCAGCCACCGAGAGTTGGAGGTGGTATGCGAGGGCCAAGACAAGGACAGGGACAAGGTCAGAATCAGAACCAAGGACAAGGACGTCAGAAATGACGTCCTTATTTTATTCTTTCTGTTATTCCAGTCTTGAGCCTTCGAGCTGTTTCGGACAGAACGGCTCCAGCGGACATTTCTCACAGTGTGGCTTTCGTGCAGTGCAGACATATCGACCGTGCAATAGCAGCCAGTGGTGGGCATGAGGAATGTCGGCCTCTGGGATATGCTTTGTCAGCGCCAACTCCACCTTGTAGGGTGTATTGTCTTGTTTCGATACTAACCCCAGCCGATGAGCTACCCTATAGATATGCGTGTCAACGGCCATCGCAGCCTTGCCGAAAGCCACACTTAGGATGACGTTGGCCGTTTTCCGGCCTACGCCGGGCAGGTCCAGCAGGGCATTCATGTCTTGAGGTACTTTACCGTCGTGTTTTGCCGTCAGCTCCCTCGACATCTTTACCAGATGCTCCGCCTTCGCGTTTGGATACGATACGCTGCGGATTAATTCATAGACTTCCTCAGGTTCTGCCTGAGCCATTGTTTGGGCGTCAGGAAAATGTCTGAACAGCTCTGGTGTCACTTGATTGATGCGTTTGTCCGTACATTGTGCACTTAGAATCACTGCCACCAACAACTGGAATACGCTGACAAACTCCAGTTCCGTAGCTGCGTTTGGCATTTCCTGCCTAAAATAGGCCAGTATCTTCTCGTATCGTTCTTCTTTTCTCATCTTTTTTCATCTTTTTGCTGCAAAGTTACGAAATTCATTTGAAAGTCTTGGCGTTTTCGTCTGAATTTCGTATCTTTGCAACAAATTTGTGCAAAGCTTAAAAACAAAGAAAAATGAGAAAACTGCTGTTATCAATTGTTTGTGTGGCATCGACAATGGCCTTTGCCGCCGAGAAGACTCCCGTGTGGAAAGACCCCTTAGTGAATCAGGTGAACCGTGAAACGCGGCATTCCAGTTTCTTTGCCTTTGAGAGCCAGGAAAAGGCCAATGGCGACAAGACGCAGTCAGACCGTTATCTCTCGATGGAGGGTTTGTGGAAATTCAACTTCGTGAAGGATCATCAGAATGCACCGAAGGACTTTTTCGGTTTGAAGTATGACGATTCGCAGTGGACGGACTTTCCCGTGCCTGGTCTCTTTGAACTGAATGGTTATGGCGACAAGATCTACAAGAATATCGGCTATGCTTGGGGTACGACATTCAAGAGTAATCCACCCTATATCGGTGAGACTAACAATTACACCGGTTCTTATCGTAAAACCTTTGAACTTCCTGTAAGCTGGAAAGGGCAGGAGGTGTTTTTCCATGTAGGTTCGGCCACGAGTAACCTCACCCTTTGGGTGAACGGCAAATATGTAGGCTATTCGGAGGACTCTAAGGTGGCAGCAGAGTTCAATATAACAAAGTATCTGAAGCCGGGTAAGAACCTCATTGCCATGCAGGTTATGCGCTGGTGCGACGGCTCGTACCTCGAAGATCAGGATTTCTGGCGTTTCACGGGTATTGCCCGTGAGGTGTATCTCTATGCTACGCCGAAGGTGCATATCCAAGATATCTTCATCACTCAGGACTATCAGGATGGCAAGGGCCTGTTGGAGGCGAAGGTCGACGTGGCAGGAAAGGGGTGTAGCGTAGAGTGTAGAGTTGAGAACGGAGAGGTCTTGCGCCCCGTTGGTAGCAATAACTCTACACTCTACACTTTCAGTTCCCAACTTCCAAACGTGAAGCCTTGGACGGCGGAAACGCCCAACCTTTATACCTTATATATATATTTAAAGAAGAACGATAAGGTATTGGAGGTGATAAAGCAGCGTGTGGGTTTCCGCCATATAGAGATCAAAGGTGGACAGTTGTTGGTGAATGGACAGCCTATTTTGATTAAGGGCGCCGACCGACATGAACTCGATCCCGACGGTGGATACATTGTCGGTGTGGATCGTATGATTCAGGACATCAGAATCATGAAGCAGTTGAATATTAATGCCGTGCGTACGTGTCATTATCCCGACGATCCCCGGTGGTATGATCTCTGCGATGAGTATGGCATATATCTGACGGCAGAGTCGAACCTGGAGAGTCATGGTATGGGCTACAGAGAGGGTACACTGGCCAAGAATCCTGCCTTTGAGAAGGCACACATTGAACGTCAGGAGGGTAATATGATGAGCCATAAGAACCATCCGAGCATCATCGTGTGGAGTCTGGGCAACGAATCCGGCTATGGTGTGAATTTCGAGAAAGCCTATGATTGGGTGAAGGCTTATGACAAAACCCGTCCTTGTCAGTATGAACAGGCCGGACATGCCGGTAAGACCGATATCTTCTGTCCGATGTATATGGGTTATGAGGACTGCGAGAAATATTCGAAGACCGACAATCCTCGTCCGTTGATCCAGTGTGAGTATGCCCATGCTATGGGTAACTCGATGGGTGGATTCAAGGAGTATTGGGATATTATCCGCCAGAACGGGAAGTATCAAGGTGGTTATATCTGGGATTTCGTTGATCAAGGTCTGCGTGACAAGAGTCCAATCACTGGCAAGGAGATTTTTACTTATGGTGGTGACTACGGACGTTATCCAGCCTCAGACTATAATTTCAACTGTAACGGTATCATCGCCCCTGACCGTCGTCTAAATCCCCACGCCAACGAGGTACGCTATTTCTATCAGAATGTCTGGGTGGCTGACAAGGGCTTGAAAGAAGGCAAAATAGAGGTGTTTAACGAGAATTTCTTTAAGACACTTGATGATCTGGAGTTGGAGTGGTTTGTCGGCGGTGCTGCAGGGGGACACCATCACGAAGGAAATCGTCCTGAGGGTATGAGCTTCGGACATGGTGGTACCATAGCTGTCGATGGAATTGCACCGCAGGAACGTAAGGTCATCACCATTGATGCCATGAAACAGGTTATAGAACGTATGCTTGGTCATCATGGTGATCAGGAACTCTTCGTCATTTTCCAATTTAAGACGAAGGAGACACAGCCGCTGATAGACAAAGGTCAGGTGATGGCTCGTCAACAGTTTGTATTGAATCCCTATCAGTTCCCGGAGATTAAAGCTGTAGAGGCTGATGTGCAGAAAGAAGAAACGGAGAGCTATGTGAAACTGGATGCAGCCGGTACCACACTGACCATCGGTAAACGGGGCGGATGGATTGACTATCTGGATGTTGACGGTGCACCGATGCTCGTTGACCGCGAGTCCATAACACCAGAGTTCTGGCGTGCGCCGACGGATAATGACTATGGCGCAGGTTTGCAGCAGCGTTTCGGGGTGTGGAAAAGTCCTCAGATGAGAATGAAGGAGTTTGAAGTGGAAGATAATCAAGTGAAAGTATCCTATGATATGCCCGATGTGAAGGCCACTCTCAAGATGACCTATACACTAACCGTAGAAGGCGAGGTGATTATCCGTCAACAGATGGAGACCGACAAGGAGGCGAAGATAGCCAATTTGTTCCGTTACGGCATGCAGTTGCAGATGCCTAAGGGCTATAATGTCGTTGAATATTACGGCCGTGGACCGGTGGAGAACTATTGCGATAGAAATTCGAGCGAATTCATAGGCGTCTATCAGAATAATGTAGCTGATGAGTATTATCCTTATGTCCGTCCGCAGGAGTCGGGTAACCATACCGATGTGCGCTGGTTCCGGGTAAAGGATCAAAAGGGCAGGGGGCTTGAGTTCTATTCAAACGCTCCGATGGAGGCCAGTGCATTGAATTATCTGTTGTCAGATCTTGACGACGGACCTCATAAGGACAAGAAGTGGGGACACCATTCTGGTGACTTGGAAGAGCGTCCTTTGACACAAGTGCATATCCAACAACGACAATTTGGTCTCGGTTGTGTGAACTCGTGGGGTGCTTGGCCACGTCAGGAGTATCAATTACCCTATAAGGACTATGACTTTACTTTCGTCATCCGTCCGTTGAAATAATCATTTGAACGGAAAAATCAACCACTTTGTGGCAAAGTGACACCACAAAGTGGTTGATTTTTGTCAAAAAGTACATAAAAATGCATTTATTTATAAATTATTAAGCCATAAACCGTTGGTGCGTATCTTTATAATTACTATCTTTGCACTCGAATTAATATGAAGAGAGATGAAAGAGATGAAGAAAATGGTACTCGTAGGAATGATGTTCTTCCTCGGTACAATGACATTGAATGCAACAGAGAATGCCGCCAATAGTAAGGACGACATTGATACCACTTATATTAAGTTGGATGAGAATCAGGAACCCATTAACTATGTTAATCTGACGAAAGAAGAGTTGGAAGGCAAAGTTGGTGAGTTGGAAACGATTCTCGAGACCGAAAACTTCCAACTTTATGCGGCAGGTGACTACACTTATAAGATTGAGGGTGGTATTGTAACTTCGATGGCCATTCAGATTCCTGACGACAACAATGACAAGGTCATCTACAATCAGATTCTGAATGCTCTGGCCAAAAGTAAGTCCATCAAATCGACACATAATACAGGTGGTAATCACTATCTGTATGCTAAGTTCCAGATTCAGTTTGATGACTTTGAAGGTTATGAGAAGTTGACATTCTCTACAATTTCGAAATAAAGTTGTACATATTTTGAGAAAAGATTGAGCTTTGCATTCTTGTGCAAAGCTCTATTTGTTTATATTGAATTAAATCAATTATTTTTGGTTAACATTGTTAAATTTAACAGAAATAATTAACAAATTAAGAGTCTGTCTCAGATATAATGTCTACCTTTGCTGACAATTAGATAAAACAGTAATGAAGAAAAGTACAATTTGGATTATAGCGACGATCATGGGACTCTCATTCCTGGGTCTTCTCTTTTTGCAGATCTCCTATATGGAGCAAATGGCAAAGATGAAGAAGGAACAGTTTGATGAGTCTGTGAATCGAAGTCTTTATCAAGCCTCGCGTAATCTGGAAATGAACGAGACCCTTCGATATTTGGAAAAGGATGTGAAAGAGACTGAGCGTCGGGCTTTTCAGCAGGACTCAATAACGGTTGATGGCCTGGATGGCACGGTCAAACAGTCACATCAGTTTGCTGTAGCTGCAGATGATGGAACGGTCTATTCCTCATTTGAACTGAAAACGTTTGCCATCAAACCCGCTAATGTTCCTAAGGCGATGATTCTGCGTACAGATAAGAGTAGTATCTCGGAGGCCTCGAAGTCGTTGCAGGAAATCGTACGTAACAGATATGTCTACCAGAAGGCCTTGCTTGATGAAGTAGTCTATAACATCCTCTATACCGCTTCAGACAAGCCTTTGAAGGAACGTGTCAACTTCAAACTCCTTGATCAGGATATCCGTGCAGAATTGTTGAATAACGGTATCAATATACCTTATCATTTTACAGTTGAGACGAGTGATGGTCGTGAGGTGTACCGTTGTCCGGACTTTACCGATGAGGGTAGGGAATATGTTTATTCGCAGACATTGTTCCGTAATGACCCGTCGCCAAAGATGGGGGTGGTGAAAATTCACTTCCCTGACATGAATTCGTATATATTCTCTAGCGTGCGTTTTATGATTCCCTCGATGATCTTCACGGTTGTGCTGTTGATTACGTTTGTCTTCACAATCGTGGTAATCTTCCGCCAGAAACGTTACTCGGAGATTAAGAATGATTTTATCAATAACATGACACACGAACTGAAGACTCCAATCTCCAGTATCTCTTTGGCCGCACAGATGTTGAATGATGAGTCGGTTAGTAAATCACCCTCCATGCTGAAGCATTTGGGTAGTGTGATCAATGACGAGTCGAAGCGCTTGCGTTTCCTCGTAGAAAAGGTTCTGCAGATGTCAATGTTCGACAAACAGACGGCGTCGTTTAAAAAGAAGGAGCTGGATCTCAACGAATTGCTTGAGTCTATCGCTTCCAGTTTCTCATTGCGTGTGGAACATACTGGCGGTAAAATCTATACAGAGATCGAGGCAGTGGATTCTGCCATTTTCGTCGATGAGGTACATTTCCAGAACGCTATCACTAATCTGATGGATAATGCCGTGAAGTATCGCAAGCCCGACCAACCGTTGGATCTTTATATAAGAACGTGGAATGATAAGGGCCATTTGTGTTTCTCGATTCGTGATACGGGACTGGGCATCAAGAAGGAGAACGTCAGGAAGATCTTTGATAAGTTCTATCGTGTGCATACGGGTAATGTGCATGACGTTAAGGGGTTCGGTCTCGGACTGGCGTATGTGAAGAAAATCATCAATCTCCATGAGGGTGAGATTAAGTGTGAGAGTGAACTCGGCAAGGGTACTACGTTTACTATTACATTGCCGACCTTAAAGGAAGATAAGTCATAGTATTAACAATTTAAATAATAACGATTATGGACGACAAACTGAAAATCTTGCTTTGCGAGGACGATGAGAACCTCGGAATGCTGCTTCGTGAGTATCTGCAGGCCAAGGGCTATGCAACAGAACTCTGTGCTGACGGTGAGGCTGGCTACAAAGCCTTCCTGAAGAACAAGTTTGACATCTGTGTGCTCGACGTGATGATGCCGAAGAAAGACGGATTCACGATGGCACAGGAGATTCGCTCGTCGAATGTCGACGTGCCCATCATCTTCCTGACTGCTAAAACATTGAAGGAGGACATCTTGGAAGGCTTTAAGATCGGTGCTGATGACTATATTACCAAGCCTTTCTCTATGGAAGAACTCGTATTCCGTATTGAAGCTATTATGCGTCGCACCAAGGGTAAGAAGAGCAAGGAATCTACGGTATATCATATCGGACAGTTCACCTTTGATACGCAGAAACAACTGCTCTGCATCGGTGAGGAGCAGCGTAAGTTGACCACCAAGGAAAATGAGTTGTTGGCCCTGCTCTGTAGTCATGCCAATGAGATTTTGCAGCGCGACTTCGCATTGAAGACCATTTGGATTGACGATAACTATTTCAATGCCCGTTCGATGGATGTCTATATCACCAAGTTACGTAAGCATTTGAAAGATGACCCGAAGATTGAGATCATCAATATCCACGGTAAGGGCTACAAACTCATTACTCCGGATGATAATGAATAGTATGAAACGATTTTCAGGAGTGGCGCTGGTTTCTACTGGCGCCCTTCTTTTGCTGGTCGGTTTCCTAGTGGGGTGGACATCAAATAATCTTGTGCTGCTTCTGGGACTCTTACTTATTATAATAGGTGTGGTTTTGCATGTAAAGCTCGCAAAATCAGGTGAAAAGTATTAAATAATATTAAAAGTGGTAGTAACTATCCGCTATCCACAATCCACTCTCAACTAAAATTAGTACCTTTGCACCCGCATTTTGCAAAATAACATTTATAAACATTATTAATTCAGTATGAATCAATACGAAACCGTTTTCATTTTAACTCCCGTTTTATCTGATGAACAGATGAAGGAAACGGCCGCAAAATTCAAGAAAGTCCTCACCGATAAAGGTGCAGAGATTATTAGTGAAGAGGCCTGGGGATTGAAGAAGATGGCTTATGCTATTCAGAAGAAGTCTACAGGTTTCTACTGCCTGGTAGAGTTCAAGGCTGAGCCAGAAGTGATCAAGACTTTGGAGACAGCTTTCCGTCGTGATGAGAAAGTGATTCGTTTCCAGACAGTTAAACTCGACAAGTATGCTGTAGAGTACGCTGAGAAGCGTCGCAACAAGCTTGGCGCAAAAACAGAGGAGGCTTAATTATGGCACAGGAGACAGAAATCCGTTATTTGAACGCTCCTTCTATCGACACGAAGAAGAAGAAGTACTGCCGCTTCAAGAAGAGTGGTATTAAGTACATTGATTATAAGGATCCCGAGTTCCTTAAGAAGTTCCTCAACGAACAGGGTAAGATTCTTCCCCGTCGTATCACTGGAACATCTCTGAAGTATCAGCGTCGTGTGGCTCAGGCCGTGAAGCGTGCCCGCCAGATTGCTCTGCTGCCTTACGTAACCGATTTGATGAAGTAAAACAAGGAGGACGCAAGTATGGAAATTATTCTGAAAGAAGATATTATCGGTCTGGGTTTTAAGAACGATATTGTGAATGTAAAGTCTGGCTACGGTCGTAACTACCTCATCCCTCAGGGTAAGGGCGTGATTGCATCGCCGATGGCCAAGAAGATTCTTGCTGAGAACCTGAAGCAGCAGGCTCATAAGTTGGCAGCCCAGAAGGCCGCTGCTGAGGAGAAGGCTGCTGTGCTCAATGGTGTGGCTCTCGAGATTGCTGCCAAGGTGAGCGCTACTGGCCAGCTCTACGGTTCTGTAGGTGCTGCTCAGGTGGCTGAGGCTCTCGCTAAGTTGGGTAAGGAGGTTGATCGTAAGATCATCACCATGAAGGATGCCAAAAAGATTGGCGACTACGTGGCTCTCGTTCACTACCACAAGGAGGTGATCGTTGAGATTCCTGTGAAGGTGGTTGCTGAGAACGCCGCTGAGCTGAAGGCTGCTGCCGACGCTGAGGAAGCTATCCGCGCTGCTGCTGATGCTAAGGCTGCTGCCGCTGAGGCTGAGGAGGCTGCTGATGAGGCAGAGGTTCTCGAGGCTCTCGATGCTGCTCCCGTAGAGGAGGCACCCGCTGAGGCTTAATCAAGTCTATTTTAAATCAAAACAATTAATAATTAATCACTGCTGTAAGGCATCATTATTTATTATGACAACAGTGTCCCGAGGGTTTCCCCCTCGGGATTTTTGTATGATCAAACGAACGAAAAAAGGGAGTGGATGTATTTCCTCTCCCTAAAATAGAAAGACCGCTGGACTCTCGTCCCGCGGTCTTCTTTTCTCTCAATTAGTTCGTAAATGCAACTAATTACTCAGCAACTGTAGAATCAGCAGCAGCAGAATCAACAGCAACGCTGTCAACTACGCTATCAACAACCTCCTCGATAGAGTCAGTGTCCTGAGCAGGAGCCTGCTGAGCCTGATTGCCACAAGATGCGAAAGAGATAGCTGCAACAGCTACGAACATAAATACTAATTTCTTCATTTTTCTAATGCTTTTAAATCTGTAAAACAATCATTTGTTTATTAAAACGCTGCAAAGTTATGCATTTTTTTAATAGGTTGTATCATTTTTTTTGTTTTTTTTTAGGTAGTTTTTGTAACTTTTTCGCAAATCGCTGTAAATCAATTGATTATGAAATGTTAAAATTTCATGCAAATTTGCACAAACACGAAATATTGCTAAAAATTGATGATTTTGAGAAAAAAGTAGTACCTTTGTGCTCGCAAACATATTAAATAAAAGGGATAGTATAAGATGATAGACACTTCGGCCTTTCAGGGCAAAACGGCTGCATATTTTACGCTTGGATGTAAGTTGAACTTTTCCGAGACTTCCACCTTTGGAAAGATGCTTCAGGAGTTGGGTGTCCGAACAGTTCAGAGAGGGGAGACGGCGGACATCTGTCTGGTCAATACCTGTTCTGTGACTGAGGTGGCCGATCAGAAGTGTCGTCAGGCAATCCGAAGAATGGTGCGACAGCATCCTGATGCCTTTGTTGTGGTAACGGGATGTTATGCACAGCTAGAAGCTGAGGAGGTGAGCAAAATAGATGGGGTTGACCTTGTGTTAGGTTCAAATGAGAAAGCAAATTTGATACAGTTTCTGTCAGATGCATGGACAGGGAAGGACAGCCAGAAGTTCTTTTCTGTCAAGACTAAAGATATAAAAACTTTTGCACCATCCTGTTCGCGTGGCAACAGAACGCGCTATTTCCTGAAGGTTCAGGACGGTTGTGACTATTTCTGTACATATTGTACAATCCCATATGCGAGAGGTTTTTCGAGGAATCCGACTATTGCATCATTAGTAATGCAGGCCGAGGAAGCAGCGCAAGAGGGAGGAAAAGAGATTGTACTGACGGGTGTGAATATTGGTGACTTTGGCAAGACAACGGGTGAGCAGTTCTTGGATCTTGTGAAAGCCCTCGATGCTGTGGAAGGCATCTGCCGTTATAGGATCAGTTCACTTGAACCCGATCTGCTGTCGGATGAATTGATTGACTATTGTGCGCAGAGCAGGGCATTCATGCCGCATTTTCATATACCACTACAGAGTGGCAGTGATACAGTATTAAAACTGATGCACAGACATTATGATGCTCAGTTGTTTGCTGATAAAATTCACAGAATCAAGGCTGTGATGCCGGATGCTTTCATCGGTGTCGATGTCATGGTGGGTTGTCGTGGAGAGACGCCAGAATGTTTCGAGGAGACATACGAGTTCCTGAAAGCGCTTGACGTGACGCAGCTCCATGTGTTTCCCTATTCTGAACGGCCAGGCACATCGGCATTGAGCATTCCCTACGTGGTGAGTGACAAGGATAAGAAATTGCGTTCGAAACGTCTGCTCGAATTGTCGGACCAGAAGACAGAAACCTTTTATATGAAGCATATAGCTCATGAGGCAGAGGTGCTTTTTGAAAAGGCACCCCGGGGGAAGGCGATGCATGGCTTTACCAAAAATTATATTCGTGTGGAGTTACCGGCACAAAAGGCTGATGCCACACTCGACAACCATATTGTAAGGGTCAGACTTGGAGAACTGACACCTGATAGACAAGCCTTGAAGTGTGAGATAATATAAATAATGTACGCGCGTATGGAAAAGGTCGCTATCGTCATATTGAACTGGAACGGCAGTAAGATGCTCAGTGAGTACCTGCCCTCAGTGTTGCAGTATTCTAAGGATGAGGCAACGGTATATGTGGCAGACAATGCATCGACGGATGGCTCATTGTCTATGCTTCGTGCACATTTCCCAGGGGTCCGACTGATTGAGTTGGGAATAAACTGGGGATTTGCCGAGGGCTATAATAAGGCGCTGCATCAGATTGATGCAGAATACTATCTTTTGCTGAATTCGGATATCGAGGTGACACATCATTGGCTGACACCCATGATAGAGCTGTTGGACTCCCATCAGGATATTGCTGCTTGCCAGCCTAAATTGCTGAGTATTTTCGACAAGGACATGTTTGAATATGCAGGAGCGAGTGGGGGATTCCTCGACAGATATGGATATCCTTTCTGTCGTGGACGCCTCTTTGAAACGGTGGAGCGTGATGGTGGCCAGTATGACTATCAGACGGATGTGTTTTGGGCGACGGGCGCAGCATTGATGATACGCTCAAAGGACTATTGGGCTGTCGGGGGACTTGATGGCCGTTTCTTTGCACATAATGAAGAGATCGACTTGTGTTGGCGACTGCGTATCAGAGGTCGGAGGATTGTCTGTCTGCCAGAGAGCTATATCTATCATGTGGGAGGTGGCACATTACCCAAGGGTAATCCGATGAAGACCTTCCTGAATTTCCGCAATAATCTGACGATGCTCTATAAGTGCCTGCCTGAAGAGGACTTGAAGTCCGTCATGCGCTGGCGTTGGTGGCTCGACTATCTGGCTGCCTGGGAGATGTTGATCTTAAAGCGTAATGTAGGTGATTTCAAGGCCGTCTTTAAGGCAAGAAGGGCTTTTAAGCACTGGCGGAAGGACTTTGAAGCTGACCGTAAAGCCATACAAGAAGGTCGTGCTACAAAACAAATACCAGAGCGAAGAAACTTTTCCTTGCTCTGGCAGTATTACGTGAAAGGACGAAAGCAGTTTAGTATGCTACCGTAATCGGCTTGTCGGCAACCTCTTTTTTCCATCCTTTCAAGAAGTCAAACCACTCCTTGGCGGAATGATAGCCGAAGTTCTCATTGTCGGAGCAATATATGACCTTATATTGTAAGTGGTTGTCAGCTGTGCCAACGACAAAAGCATAGTTGTCCTTGTTGGCTGGCTCTTCGCTTTTCACATATTTCAGAGGGATGCAGATACCAAGTCCCACGGTCTCACGTTTGAAGTTGATGGTGTCGCTGGATGGCCAGTCGGTACCCCAACATGCTCTCAGTCCTTTCTTGTCAGAGTACTCTACAGAGTTCTTGACGTTGATGATACCTGTTGAGAATGGATAGTCTGCGACAGGACGATTGAAGAAGACATCAACATCTGTATCTCTATGACCTGCATACTGAGTGTAGCGGAGGGTCATGTTCAGTTTGGGCTTTCCCTCTATGGCTTGCCAGCCACGATCGAAGATTTCGACAATGGTGCGAAGCGGACCGTAAGAGATGACACGCTGGGTACGTGAGCGAACTGGATCAATCATGGTCGGCTCTTTGCCGTTCCATCCACGGAAGGCGCCGAGACCAAAGGTGTTGCCCACCCATAGTACATCGTCGCCATAGCCCGCGGCCTTTTGTTCGTTGGAGGTGTAGAACTGTGTGGCTTGGAGTTCTAGACGTTTCTGGAACTTTCCGTACAGATCCAGTGTCTGTCTCTGGTCAAAGTAGATTCGGATGCCATTTAATTCGCTCTCGAAGTCTACACCGTGATGGTGCTGCAGGTTGTAGGAATAGGCACAGTCACCACGGGCGGTGATAGATTCAATGAAGTTGTTGTGCTTGTTCTTCTCCTTCACCTTGTCGTTTCGCATCAGCATCTCTGCAAAGACACGGGCTGGGTAGCTGCGAGGTTCGCCCTCTGTGTAGAGTATCACTTGATACTGTTTCTTTTCCATACCTTTTAAGTCTGCCAAGAAACAGACTTCATCGTAGACATCATCCTGGTTAAGATCGTCTAACTGACAGGGTATCTCCCGACCATCGGTGGTGACCAGAGCCGACTGAATGATGCCATAGTTTGAAAGATTAATCACTACCGGTTCGTCTGTACGTGCCGACTTCGATGGATTGCTCACGCTGACGGTAATCGTCTGCTGTGCCAGGGCTGCTGAAAAAAATGTCAGCAGGGCTATGGAAAGAACTTTTCTCATATTTTATACGCTTTGTCTTAGTAGACTACAAAAGTACGCAAAAAGGCGGAAATATGCGTTTGTTTTTTACACAAATTGACTTAATTGTGCAATTTTGCTCGATTTTTTTAAAATAATTAGGTTAAAATTTGGATTCGAAAATAATTTTTAGTAAATTTGCAGAAAATTTAAACAATTGTAATAGACTTCACGAGGTGCGTAAGATATATTTTATCCTTTTCGTCGTGATGCTGGTGTGTGTCGGCTGTGAATGGCAACTGAAGCTAGATGATTCAGAAGTTGCCGTTGAGCGCTATGATCGTATCCAGAGTTTGTATCTGACGACGAGTGATTTCTCAGCACTTCAACAGATGAATACTGTTTACCCCATGCAGACAAGAACGCTGATAGAAGATATTATCCGCATTGGTAAGGTAAACGACCCTCAGATTAATATCAAATTTCTCCGTTTCTATCAGGACTCTACGCTTCAGGCATTGATTAATGAGGCTGAGCAGCAGTATGCTAATATGAATGACATAAATGAGGAACTGACGGATGCATTCAAGTATCTTAAAAAGGAGATTCCTAATTTGGAGATTCCTGAAGTGTATGCACAGATAGGATCCTTAGACCAAAGTGTTATCGTCGGAAATGGAATGATTGGTATCTGCCTTGATAAATACTTGGGTGCGGAATATGATCTTTATCTGAAACCTGAATATGGTTATTCTGTAGATCAGCGGAAGATGATGGAACGCGAGTATATCATCCCGGATTGTATCAGTTTCTATCTCCTGAGCCTTTATCCGATGCCTGTTGACAAGCCCTTGAGTCAGGCAGAACGCGATGTTCATATGGGTAGAATACAGTGGGTGGCCAACCATGCGACTGGTCGTGAGGTTTTCCGATCGATGTATGTACAGAAAGTTGACCATTTTATGAAACACAATAAGAACATCACTGTTGAGCAGTTGCTCAACAACACAAGCTATTCAGACTTTCTTTAATTAGCTCCAATACTCAAATTCACTTTATTTAAAACCTCATTGTGCATAGTTAGAAAAAAAAACGCTACCTTTGCACGGTCAATGATAATGAATATAATATGAAAGCTAAAAGATTATTCTCCCTTGTTGCTGTGATGGCGCTCGTAATGGGGCAGTTACAGGCTGGTGATAAACTGAGTTTGAGAGATATAACGCGTGGCGAGTTCCGTTCGGAGTCGATGACAGAGGTTTATCCGATGGCCGATGGAGAAACGTATGCTCAGATCAGCGAAGACGGAAAGCGTATCTTAACCTATTCCTTTAAGACTGGAAAGGAGGTCGGGGTTCTTTTTGATGTGGCGACTGCCCGTGGGGCACAGATTAGTCGTGTGCAAGGTTATATCGTGAGTCCTGACGGACGGCGACTGCTGATTCAGACGAATACAAAGCCCATCTATCGGCATTCCTTTACAGCAGAGTACTATATTTATATGATCCAGAACAATAAACTGGAACCGCTGAGTGATGGAGGACCGCAGCAGACGCCGGTCTTCTCACCTGACGGCAATCAGATTGCTTTCGTCCGTGATAACAATATCCACCTTGTCAAACTGCTCTATGACAATGCTGAGAGTGAGGTGACGAAGGATGGCAGGCGTAATGAGATTATCAACGGAATCCCTGACTGGGTATATGAGGAAGAATTCTCCACGAACTCCTCAATGGTCTTCTCTGCTGACTCAAAACAGATCGTCTGGATCCGCTACGACGAAACCGATGTGCCACAGTATTCCATGCAGTTGTTCAAGGGACTCGCACCAGAGATGGAACAATACAAAGACTATCCTGGCGACTACACCTATAAGTATCCGGTCCCTGGCAAGCAGAATGCCAAGGTGAAGGTGCTCTCATACGATATCAAGTCGCACCAGACACGTACCATTGACCTGCCATTGGAGGCTGATGGATATATCCCTCGCATCATGGCGACTTCTGATCCGGAGAAGATAGTCATCTTCACGCTGAACCGTTATCAGGACGACCTGAAGATCTATATGGCGAATCCACTTTCGACGGTAGCGAAACTGATCATTGAGGATAAGATTGACAAGTATGTGAAGGAAGAGACTTTCGAGGATGTACAGATTACCGACAAGTATATCCTTCTGCCCAGCGAACGTGATGGCTTTAACCACTTGTATCTGTATAACCTCAACGGTCAGCTTTTGCGTCAGATCGTCACAGACAAATATGTGGTGAAGAGTGTCTATGGTTTCGATGATGTGACTGGTGATGCTTTCTTTGCCGCCAATCCTAAGGGAGCTACGGAACAACAGGTGATGGTAGCCCATCAGAACGGAAAAATGGAGATTCTCTCGCAGAAGGCCGGAGTGAATCATGCCATCTTCAGCAAGAACTTCAAATACTTCATCAACATTTGGAGTGATTTGGATAATCCCAATCAGTATACACTTTGTCAGACCGGAGGTAAGATTCTCGCCACATTGATTGATAATCACGAACTGAAACAGAAACTCGCTGCCTATGAACTCGGAAAGAAAGTACTCTTTCAGTTTACGACCTCCGAGGGCGTCGTGCTGAATGGTTGGCTTGTCAAGCCGAAGGACTTCGATGCCTCAAAGCGCTATCCTGTCATTATGTACCAGTATGGTGGACCTGGCAACCAACAGGTTCTCAACCAATGGGGTATCGGCATGAGCGGCAATGGGGCTATCCTCGAACAATTCCTTTGTCAACAAGGGTATATCTGTGTCTGTGTGGATAACAGAGGTACTGGTGGTCGTGGAGCAGAGTTTGAGAAGTGTACTTATCTGCGTCTTGGAGAGTTGGAATCGCGCGACCAGGTGGAGACGGCTATCTGGCTCGGTAATCAGAGTTTTGTTGATAAGAACCGTATAGGCATCTGGGGATGGTCGTATGGCGGATGGAATACACTGATGTCAATGTCTGAAGGTCGTCCTGTATTTAGGGCTGGTGTAGCAATAGCACCACCCACGAACTGGCGATTCTATGATACGATCTATACAGAGCGTTATATGCGTACTCCACAGGAGAATCCTAAGGGCTATGACGAGGTGAACCCCATAGCACGTGCAGGCAGTCTGAATGGTGCTCTGCTCATTTGCCACGGCATGGCCGATGACAATGTGCATTATCAGAACTCAGCAGAATACGTGGAGGCATTAGTACAGGCTGACAAGGACTTCCGTCAGTTGGTCTATACTAACCGCAATCATAGTATCTTCGGTGGCAATACCCGTAACCACCTGTTCCGACAAGCCATCAATCATTTTAATGCAGAACTGAAATAAAATAATAAACCCTCGCAAGCGAGGGTTTATTATTGATTTAATAGGCGAAGAGCGGATAGTCCTTCATCTTCTCATTCACACGCTGGCGAACAGAAGCAATCACCTGTTCGTTCTCAGGATCGTTGAGCACCTCCTCAATCCATTCGGCAATCTGAATCATCAGATCCTCCTTGGCACCGCGAGTGGTGATAGCTGGAGTTCCGAGACGGATACCAGAAGTCTGGAAGGCACTGCGACTGTCGAACGGCACCATGTTCTTGTTCACGGTGATATCGGCGGCCACGAGAGCATTCTCTGCTACCTTACCAGTCAGATCAGGATATTTTGAACGCAGGTCAACGAGCATGGAGTGGTTATCTGTACCACCACTTACAATGGTGAATCCACGCTTGATGAGCTCCTCGGCCAGAACCTTGGCATTCTTCTGAACCTGTTTAGCCCACTCCTTGAACTCGGGCTGGAGAGCCTCACCGAAGGCAACGGCTTTGGCGGCGATGACATGTTCCAGAGGACCGCCCTGCTGTCCGGGGAATACGGCTGAGTTCAGCAGCTGGCTCATCTTCTTCACCATACCCTTCGGAGTGGTATAACCCCATGGGTTGTCGAAGTCCTTGCCCATCAGGATGATACCACCACGAGGACCACGCAGGGTCTTGTGGGTCGTAGATGTTACGATGTGAGCATACTTCACAGGATTATCCAATAGTCCGGCAGCAATCAGACCGGCGGGGTGAGCCATGTCGATCATCAGTAGTGCTCCAACCTTGTCGGCAATCTCACGCATACGTTTGTAGTCCCATTCACGACTATAGGCACTACCACCACCGATAATCAGCTTCGGCTTGTTCTCGATAGCCAGACGTTCCATCTCGTCGTAGTCTACGCGACCGGTCTCCTTATTCAGATTATAGCCTACGGGCTTGTAAAGGATACCGCTGGTATTGACGAGCGAGCCGTGAGAGAGGTGACCGCCGTGATCCAGGTTCATACCCATGAAGGTGTCGCCGGGCTTCAGAACTGCCAACAGTACGGCTGCATTGGCCTGTGCACCAGAGTGGGGCTGCACGTTGGCGTATTCTGCTCCGAAGAGTTTGCAGACACGGTCAATGGCTAACTGTTCCACCTCGTCAACAACCTGACAGCCGCCATAGTAACGGTGACCGGGATAGCCCTCAGCATACTTGTTGGTCAGGTAGGAGCCCATAGCCTCCATCACCTGGTCACTTACGAAATTTTCACTGGCAATCAGCTCAATGCCTTTCAGCTGGCGCTGATGCTCTTTCTCAATCAACTCAAAGATTGTGTTGTCTCTGTTCATTGTCTTTGTTTATTGGGTTTATACTAGTTCTACCTTGCTGATGTCCTGCTCTTTCTCACAGTAGTGGCATGTAAGGATGCCGTCGGTAACATGGAAGTGGGTCGCCATCGGTTCATTGTTGGTGATACACTTCGGATTGTTGCACTTCACGATACCCTTGATCTCTTCTGGGGTCTCTACAGTCTTCTTTTCTACCACTTCGTAGTCGTGGATGATGTTGAGAATCACCTTTGGCGCTACTACTGAGAGACGCGAAATCTCATCATCGGTGAAGAACTTGTCGGAGACTTTGATGATACCCTTGTTGCCGACTTTCTGTGAGGGATAGTTAAAACCGATGGTGACCGGTGTGTCCAGGTCGAAAAGACCTAACAGACTAGCCACTTGATAGGTTTTGGCGGCGGGTATATGGTCGATAACGGTGCCTTGTTCAATGGCGGCAACCAGACGTTCCTTCTTATTCATTTTATAATGGTTTTATCGTTCTTGACTTCATCGAGACTGATACCGAGGACATCACAGAAGATGGCTTCACGGGCAAACAGTCCGTTGCCAGCCTGCTGGATGTAATAGGCGTGGGGGTTGTCGTCAACTTCATATGCGATCTCGTTGACGCGGGGCAGGGGATGAAGAATCTTCATGTTTGGCTTGGCATAACGAAGCATGTCGTTATTCAGCACGTAGACGTTCTTTACCCGTTCGTACTCCATCAGATCGGAAAAACGCTCTTTTTGTACACGGGTCATATAGAGGATGTCTGCATCGGCAATGATCTTCTCATTGAAAGCTGTGTGTTCCTGGTATTTAATGCCATGCTCTTTGCAATATAGTTTGTATTCGTTTGGCATCGCAAGTTCCTTGGGGGCAACAAAATGGAAGGTAGGGTTAAAGTGACGCATGGCCATCAGCAACGAGTGGACCGTACGCCCGTACTTTAAGTCCCCCACCATATATATATTTAGGTTCTCCAGCGTACCTTGGGTCTTGTAGATGCTGTAGAGGTCAAGCATACATTGTGAAGGGTGCTGGTGCGCACCGTCACCGGCATTGACGATGGGAATTGGGGCTATTTCCGAGGCATATACTGCTGCACCTTCAATGTAGTGGCGCATCACAATCACATCGGCATAGTTTGAGACCATCAGGATTGTATCCTTCAGGGTCTCTCCCTTCGTACCGCTGGTGATTTTCGGATCGGCAAAACCTATGACGCGGGCACCGAGACGGTTGGCTGCGGTTTCAAAACTAAGACGGGTACGGGTTGAGGGCTCAAAGAAAAGCGTAGCTACAACTTTTCCTTTCAGTAATTCCCTGTTCGGGTGCTTCTCAAACTGTTCTGCCATCTCAATCATATAGAGGATTTTCTCCTTGGTGAGGTCGGCAATTGTCACAAAATTATGCTTTTCCATCCTTTATTTCCATTTTGTTTCGGCAAAATTACACAATATTTCTGATTTCCGTGCGATATTTTTGAAGAATTTCGTAATTTTGCAGCAAGATAATCATTTTTTAGCTTATGAGAAAGTTATTTGTCGGCTTATTGTGGACTTTATTGATATTATTCGTGTTAGGTACGGGTGTTGCTTTTTATGCCATCAGCGAAGGTTGGATTGGATACATGCCGCCCATTGAAGACCTTCAGAACCCTATCAACCGTTTCGCCACTCAGATTTATTCTTCCGATGGAAAACTGATGGGTACTTGGAACTATAACCGTGAGAATCGTGTGATGATTGATTACACGAAATTGTCCCCACACCTTGTACATGCTCTTGTGGCAACTGAGGATGTACGTTTCTATGAACATTCTGGTATTGACTTCTATGCATTGGGACGCGCAATTATCAAACGTGGTCTGATGGGAAAGAAAAGTGCCGGTGGCGGATCTACGATCACACAACAGTTGGCTAAGCAGGTGTGGACCACCGAGCGAGCTCAGTCAACCCTTGAACGTGTGCTCCAAAAGCCGATAGAGTGGGTGATTGCAGTCAAGTTGGAACGCAATTATACCAAGGACGAAATACTTACAATGTATTTGAATTATTTTGACTTTCTTCATAATGCCGTCGGAATTAAGACCGCTGCAAATACGTATTTCAGCAAGGAACCGAAGGATCTCACTGTAAACGAAGCCGCTACATTAATCGGTCTCTGCAAGAACCCATCCTATTATAATCCTGTCCGTAATCCGGAGCGAAGCCGTGAACGAAGAAATGTGGTTCTCGGACAGATGGTTAAGGCTGGCTATCTCAGTCAGGCTGACTACGAAAAATATAGTGCGGAACCTGTTAACCTGCGTTTTCATGTGGCTGATCATAAAGATGGTATCGCTGTTTATTTTCGCGATTTCCTCCGTCGTTATATGACGGCCAGAAAACCGGAGAGGGCACTTTATGCATCGTGGAATATGGTACGATATCATATTGATTCAATTAATTGGGAATCAGATCCTTTGTACGGTTGGTGCAACAAAAACAAGAAGCGTAACGGCGAGAATTACAGCATCTATACTGATGGTCTTCGTGTGCATACAACAATTGATTCTCGAATGCAGAAATATGCGGAGCAGGCTGTCTACGAGCATGTGGTTAAATTCTTGCAGCCAGCCTTTGATAAAGGCAAAAGTTCCAAACGGAATTTCCCTTATTCAAGTTCTTTGTCGCAAGATCAGCTGCGACAGATCTTGATGCGTTCTGTTCGCCAATGCGAACGTTATAGGGTGCTGAGGGAAAATGGCGCCTCGGAGGATGAAATCATGAAGTCATTCCGTACACCAGTGCCGATGTCTATCTTTACTTATCATGGTGAGGTGGACACAACGATGACTCCGTTGGATTCGATAAAATTTTACAAATCATACTTGAGGACTGGTTTTGTGAGTATGTGTCCTCAAAATGGTCATGTCAAAGCCTATGTCGGTGGTCTCGACTTCATGCATTTTGCTTATGATATGGTGATGGAAGGTCGCCGTCAGGTGGGATCTACGATAAAGCCGTTGCTTTATTCGTTGGCTATGGAGAATGGTTTCTCTCCATGCGATCTTGCTCCGAATATTCAACAGACCTACATGGTGGCAGGAAAACCATGGACTCCACGCAATGGAAGTCATGCCCGCTATGGCGAGATGGTTACCTTGAAATGGGGACTTCAGCAGTCAAACAACTGGATATCAGCCTATCTGATGAGTAGGTTGAGTCCGCAGGCTTTTGTCGACCTGCTCCATCAATATGGTATAAACAATCCGGATATCCATCCGTCGATGGCTCTATGTCTGGGACCTTGTGAGATTACAGTCGGCGAGATGGCCAGTGCTTATACTGCTTTTATTAATCACGGCATCCGCGCGTCTCACATGTTTGTGACTAAGATAGAGGATGGTGAAGGTAATATCATTACCCAGTTCTCGCCGCGAATGAACGAGGTGATTAGCGAAGAGAGTGCTCATAAGATGTTGTATATGCTCAAGGCTGTGGTGGATGGCGGTACTGCAAGTCGATTGCGTTTTAAGTATAATCTGAAAGGCGATCTTGCGGGAAAGACCGGAACGACGAATAACAATAGTGATGCATGGTTTATGGGACTGACTCCAACGCTGGTTAATGCATGCTGGGTCGGAGGTGATGATCGTGATATCCATTTTGACTCGATGTCTATGGGACAGGGTGCTACGATGGCATTGCCCATTTTTGCCTATTATATGCAGAATGTTTATAAGGATGCTCAACTTGGATATAATGAAAATGCAGTCTTTGATATGCCGGAAGGATTTGATCCTTGTTCCTTCGTTGAGGATGCCTTGGAAGCCAACGATATTGAAGAGATTTTTGAGTAATTATATATAATTTAATAAGGTGTAGACCTCTTTTTGTTCTTTGTATTCGATAATTTTCGTTAAAGAATGAAAATAAATGCCCAAAAATTTGGAAGGTCTTGAAATTTGTTGTACCTTTGCATCCGCTTTCGCTCAAAAACGAGCGTTCAGCACGAAGAAAGAGTTCTTTGAAAGATTTACATAGACAGAAGTAGTACAAGAAGCGAGAGCAGAAATGCTCTTGGGTAAATAGACCGTCAATTAATTATAATTGAAAAGGTGCTTTTAACTTGATACTGGATAGTCGTTCTGTGACAGAGATTATGTTCTAGCAATAGAATGAAGATACTTTTTACAATGAAGAGTTTGATCCTGGCTCAGGATGAACGCTAGCTACAGGCTTAACACATGCAAGTCGAGGGGC
>JAEENF010000134.1 GCA_016283605.1 Prevotella sp. | reverse complement strand
ATATCATCAACGATTAACGCTGATGATATTGCGAGTGTGGAATTGCTTGGAAATAAACGATTTATGTCATATCTTGTAATATCGAGTGATGACCGTTAATCGTATTCTACTTTCCCACGCAGAAGTGAGAAAAGATGTTTCCGAGCACTTCATTGGTCATGATACGCCCTTCGCCAGTAATGTCGGCGAGATCATCGAGAACGAGTCTCAGGTCTTCGGAAATAAGGTCTCCGCTCAGGCCTGTCTGTAGTCCGGAGAGTACTCTGTCCAGATTTTGATGGGCTCGCAGGAGTGTATCGTATTGACGGGCAGAGGTCACGATGATATCATGGTCGCTGAGCTCTGGAATCTTGGCTGCTTCGAAGAGCTTAGCCTCTAATTGGTCGATATTAAAGCCGGTCTTGGCGCTGATATATAACAAAGGGGTAATGGGAGGCACGAACGTGTCGGAATTCATCTTGTCGACTTTGTTGCATACCACGATAGTCTCTTTGCCCTTGGCCTGTTGTAAGAGGTCTTGGATGTCTTCCAGTTTTGTATTCTCTTCTATCATCCAGATGATGATACGTGCCTTTTCTATGGCCGCATAGGTACGTTCGATGCCGATCTGCTCGATGGTGTCGTTGGTCTGACGGATACCAGCTGTATCGATGAAACGGAAAGTGACGCCGTTGATGTCGATGGTGTCTTCAATGGTGTCGCGGGTGGTGCCGTGAATATCTGAGACAATTGCACGTTCTTCGTGAAGCAGACGATTAAGCAACGTCGACTTGCCGACGTTCGTCTTGCCGACGATGGCTACGGGAATACCTTGTTTGAGAGCCTGACCTGTCTCGAAAGAGTAGGCGAGACGAGAAACACGGGCATCGATATCTTCAGCAATCGCCAGCAGCTCAGAACGGTCTGCAAACTCGAGGTCTTCATGGTCGGAGAAGTCGAGTTCGAGTTCGAGAAGTGAGGTGAGTCTCAGCAGCTTTTCACGCAGACGGGCCAGTTCTGACGAAAAGTTACCTCGCAACTGACTTAAGGCAATCTGATGGGTGGCTTTGTTGGATGAGGCAATCAGATCGGCAACAGCTTCTGCCTGCGACAGGTCCATCTTGCCATTGAGGAAGGCGCGCTGGGTAAATTCACCAGGATTCGCCATTCGACAGCCGTGCTGGATGAGTAGCTCTAATACCTTATTGAGGATATAACGAGAGCCGTGACAACTGATTTCAGCAGAATCTTCGCCTGTGTAGCTGTGAGGGGCGCGGAAGACTGAAACCAGTACTTCGTCGACGACCTCTTTGTCGGCCTTGATGTGTCCGTAGTGGATGGTGTTGGGCTGAGCCTTCGACAAGTCCTTGGTGAATACGCGAGAAAGAATCTCAAGCGATTGAGAGCCTGAGACACGGATAATGCCGAGAGCTCCACCTGGGGCAGTTGCAAGGGCGCAGATTGTTTCGCTGTTCATTTCTTTTTGGCCCAGGTGTTGGCAACGATAATGCCGACTATGGTAATGGCGATGAATATTCCGGCAGCTGCCAATTGAGAGGTTTTGTTATTGCCTGCAACCAACTTATCGCCCTTGCCCATCAGGAGGATGATGGCAAGGACGATAAATAGGATGGAAAATACAATACTTGGAATCATATTCTGTCTAACACTTTCTCGATGAGGGTGTCGATGGAGTTCTTGTACTCTGTGTTCATCTTCTGCGCGTAGCGGTTGGCAATCACCATACAACAGGTCATTGCACGATGGCCCAGCAGAGAAGCGAGACCAGCGAGGGCTGATGACTCCATCTCGAAATTACAGATCTTCAGACCGTCATATTCGAAGCTTTCGATCTTTTCGTTCTGCTTGGGATCAGCGATGTCGGCACGGAGGATACGTCCCTGAGGACCATAGAAACCACCACATGAGATCGTGTATCCGCGAACCATATCGTCGCCTGCAATCTGATTAATCAGATCGGCATCTGCCACAGACACGTATGGTGCTCCCTTGATAGAATCCCAGGCCATATGCTGTTTGAAGGCCTCTTCGAGCTTCAGGTCGCAGACGTTATTACGTCCTGCATAGAAGTTCAGCAGGCCATCGAAACCGATGCTCTTTACTGAAGCAATAAAACAACCGGTCGGCGTGTAGGGTTGCAGACCGCCACAGGTGCCGATGCGTACCATCGTCAGGGTGCGGTGCTCATCGAATTCCTCACGCGTCTGATAGTTGATGTTCGCAAGGGTGTCGAGTTCGTTGGCCACAATATCAATGTTGTCGCAGCCGATACCGTGACTTTGACAAGTGATGCGCTTTCCTTTGTACATACCTGTAATCGTGTGGAACTCACGACTGCTGACTTCACACTCCTTTGTGTCGAAGTGGGCTGCAACGGTGTCAACACGGGCAGGATCGCCCACGAGAACCACCTTGTCGGCCAGCTGTTCAGGTTTCAGATGCAGATGGAAACAGGAGCCATCGGCATTGATAATCAGTTCGGATTCTGGAAAATGTCTCTTACTCATAAGCTTTTGTTTTTATGGGTTAATAATACTATTCTCAGCATTTCGGATGCGTTTCTCCAACGACTTCGTGTCAGCGATAAGCCGTTCGAGTTTCTTTTCTGCATCGAGGATCTCAGGACGGAGTGTCTGCTTGTCGTCGGCTGATGCCTTTGCAAAATAGTTTCGTGATTTCTCCAGCAGCACCTGAGTGTCCTCAAGCTGTCGCTTGGCTTCCTGCAACTCGGCATAGAGCCCTTTGCTGTCTGGATGACGGAACTGACTGACAGAGGTATAGGTCGTCTGGTCGTTGATGACAAAGGTCATCTCGGGCTTGTTTTCCTCACGACCTGTCTCCTGCAGACTATTAAGCCGTTCTAAGGCCAGTTTTCGTTCTTTGCCGTTACCCCAGGTGTCAGCGATACGGCTGATGTCAGCATAGCCCCGCAACTGTTCGTCGGACAATGATTCTACATTATAGTTACGACGTGTGGTTGGCGGAATAAACATATAGACACAGACTTTGTCCTCTGGCTGCCGACGGTCGGTGACGAAATAGCCGATATTGTTGGTTTCATCGATGGCATACATATAGTCATTAGCCTCAGAATTGAAAGGCATACCGATATTCTCGGGTTTGAAGAAACGTCCGTCTTCAGCATCATAACGGGTCATGAAGATGTCATAGCCACCGATGCTCTCCTCACCTTTAGCGGCGAAGTAGAAGGTGGTACCATCGGCCATCATGAAGGGATAGTTGGCTTCGCTGATACCCTCGCTGATGCCTTTTAGGGGAGTGGGGGAACTCCATTCGCTGCCCAGTTTGTCGCTGGTGAAAAGTCGCAGTCCGCCATCGTCGCTGACATCAGAGAAGTAACATTTGTTACCCATCTCATTGAGATAGACATAACCGTCGGGCGTTCCTTGTACTCGGAAGAAGTCTTTAAAGGAACTGAGTCGTCCTGATTCCGGATGCAGACGGATGGCCGAGAGGAAATGATTCTTCTCGACGACCACACTGTCAAAGAAGATAATCTGCTGAGTCAGTTCACGCATCTCTGTGATACGCGGGTCTTCTGCAGGCTCTTCAGGAACCACAGCGATGGGTCTTTTGATCACCTTCTTTTTCTTCTGTGCTTGCATCGATAGTGGTACAAGCAAAGCAAGAGCGATTATGGCTATAGTCTTTATATTCATATTGTTATAATCATTCTTCAATGAGTCTGTTGTCTGATTCCAAAGCTCGCCAGATACTGTAACGGGCCTCAGGATTCATCTGTTCGATGGCGTCGTAGAGACGTTTGATGTCTGTGCGATGCGAGCCGGTCTCGTAGGGACAGAGCTTCTGTTGTTTCTGATAGCCCTGCAGCTCGGCGTAGGCCTTGATATCCTGTTCCTCAATCATGCAGAGTGGACGGATGATCGCGAGCGGCATCTTCCGCATCTTCAGTCTTGCCGGCATCGTACCAAAACGCCCCTGAAACGTGAGGTTCATCAGTGCCGTATGTATTAGGTCGTCCTGATGATGTCCGAGGGCAATCTTGTTACAGCCGAGTTCCTGAGCGAGGTTGAAGAGTAGCTTGCGACGATTCCAGGAGCAGAGGAAACAGGGCTGCTTTTGCTTTCGCCTTATTGTTTCGAAACTCGTCGTTCTTACGTGGAGCCTCACGCCCAGATTGTCGCAGAACTGTTGCAGATAGCTCGTGTCCGTTTCGTAATGGATATTCTCCATCCTCACGTGCAACGCCTCAACCTTAAATCGTGGGTGCTCGATCTTTGCGCGCTTCGCCAAGAGTTCCAGCAGCAGGAGCGAGTCCTTGCCTCCGGATAGTCCCACGAGAATATGGTCATCATCTTCTATCAGATGATAAGTAGCCATCGCCTTGACAAAACGCTCGTTCAGCCTCTTCTCCAGGCGACGGCTCTCCATATCTGAATTTAGAGCGGTAGCAAATTCTTCACTCTTCACTATTCACTTCTCAGGTGCTTGTCCATATTCAGGGCAGCACGACGACCGTCGCCCATAGCGAGGATCACCGTTGCACCACCACGCACGATGTCACCACCGGCGAAGATCTCCTGTCGGCTCGACTGCATCTCCTCGCTCACAGCGATGGTGTTCTTGCGGCCCAGTTCGAGACCTTGGATGGACTTCGGCACGAGTGGGTTAGGTGATACACCTACTGCTACAATCACCTGATCCACATCGAGCGTAACGGTCTTGCCCTCAACGGGAACAGGACTACGACGACCTGATGCATCAGGCTCGCCGAGCTCCATCACCTGCAGAACGGCCTGCTTCACGGCACCCGTCTCGTCGGCGATGTACTCGATAGGATTATGCAGCGTCAGGAAGTTGATACCTTCCTCCTTGGCGTGTTTCACCTCCTCCAGACGAGCTGGCATCTCAACCTCAGAACGGCGATAGACGAGGGTTACCTCAGCACCCAGACGCTTGGCTGTACGGCAAGAGTCCATAGCGGTGTTACCACCACCCACCACGAGCACGCTCTTAGCAGGATTCAGCGGGGTATCGGTCTTCGGGTTGGCAGCATCCATCAGGTTCACACGGGTCAGATACTCGTTAGACGACATGATATTGATGCTGTTCTCACCAGGGATATTCATGAAGTTAGGCAGACCAGCACCAGAGCCTACGAAGATACCCTTAAAGCCCTGAGCCTCAAGTTGCTCGACAGAAATTGTCTTACCAACGATGACGTCGGTCTGGAAGTGAACGCCCATCTTGGCGAGGTTCTCGATTTCCACATCGACGATCTTATTCGGCAGACGGAACTCGGGGATACCATATTTCAACACACCACCGATCTCGTGCAGAGCCTCGAAGACATAGACGTCGTAACCCTTCTTCACCATATCGCCAGCGAAAGAAAGACCAGCAGGGCCTGAACCCACGACGGCGATCTTGATACCGTTGGCTGGTGCGATCTCGGGCAGAGAGATATTTCCACTCTCGCGCTCAAAGTCAGCAGCGAAACGCTCCAGATAGCCGATGGCTACAGCCGGCTCGTTCATCTTCAGGTGGATACACTTGCTCTCACACTGCTTCTCCTGCGGACATACACGACCACAGACAGCGGGCAGGGCAGAGGTGTTCTTCAGCACCTTGGCAGCAGCCAGGAACTGGCCACGCTCGATGTTCTTGATGAACGACGGGATATTGATATTCACAGGACAGCCCTCAACACAGCTTGGCTTTGCGCAGTCGAGACAACGCTTAGCCTCAGTCATCGCCATTTCCTTGGTCAGACCGATGTTCACCTCTTCCGTACGTGTGGTAGCACGATAGACGGGATCGAGCTCGGGCATCACCACGCGCTCAATCTGTGTGCGCTCCTTCGGCTTCATCGAAGCACGGAGTTCCTTACGCCATTCAGCATCACGATCCGTCAGGACATCAATCGTATCGTTTGTAGGATCGCTGTCCATCACGACATCGGCGGTAGCAAATTTTTCACTATTCACTTTTACCTCTTCACTTTTATCGAGGTGCTCCTCGTAGTGAGCGAGTTCTTCCTGTTCCTCACGCTTGAAGGTACCCATACGCTTGAACATCTCGTCCCAGTCGACGAGTGCACCGTCGAACTCAGGACCATCGATGCAGACGAACTTCGTCTTACCACCGATCGTGAGTCGGCAGGCACCACACATACCCGTACCGTCCACCATAATCGTATTCAGCGATACTTCGCAGGGGATATTGTGCTTCTGAGCAGTGAGGTTTGAGAACTTCATCATGATTGGAGGACCGATGGCGAACACCTTATCGACGTGTTCTTGCTCGAAGAATTTCTCCATACCGACGGTCACCACGCCCTTCTCGCCGTACGAGCCGTCATCAGTCATGATGATTACCTCGTCAGAACTCTCGCGAACCTTGTCTTCAAGGATAATCAGATCCTTAGAGCGACCAGCCATTACTGAGAGCACACGGTTGCCGGCAGCCTTCAGGGCCTGGATGATGGGCAGCATAGGAGCTACACCAAGTCCGCCACCAGCACACACGACGGTGCCGTATTTCTCAATCTTCGTGGGATTGCCCAGCGGACCAACGACGTCAGTCACATAGTCACCTTCGTTAAGGGCACAGAGTTTCTTTGATGACAGACCCACCATCTGAACCACCAGCGTGATGGTGCCTTTCTCGATGTCTGCGGCGGCGATGGTCAGCGGCATACGCTCACCTTTCTTACCTACGCGCACGATGACGAAGTTACCGGCCTTACGGCTCTTGGCAATCAGCGGAGCCTCGATCTCAAACAGGAATACCTTCTCAGAGAACTGCTCTTTTCTTACGATTTTGTTCATATCTGTTTAGTGTTGATTAATCGATGATGTCGCAGCCCATGTAGGGAACGAGGGCAGCGGGAATCTTGATACCGTTCTCAGTCTGGTTGTTCTCCAGCAGGGCAGCCACGATACGCGGCAGGGCGAGGGCAGAACCGTTCAAGGTGTGACACAGCTCGGGCTTCTTGCTGCCCTCAGGACGATAGCGGCACTTCAGGCGGTTGGCCTGATAGGTGTCGAAATTAGATACCGACGATACCTCGAGCCAACGACCCTGAGCCTCAGAGTATACCTCGAAGTCATAGCAGATGGCGCTCGTAAAGCTCTGGTCGCCACCGCACAACAGCAGGATACGATAGGGCAGTTCCAGCTTCTTCAGCAGACCCTCCACGTGGGCCAGCATCTCCTTGTGGCTCTCCTTCGAGTGCTCAGGCTTGTCGATGCGCACGATCTCGATCTTCGAGAACTCATGCAGACGGTTCAGTCCGCGCACGTCCTTACCATACGAACCTGCCTCACGACGGAAGCACTGTGTATAGGCGCAGTTCTTGATCGGCAGATCCTTCTCGTCGAGGATCACGTCGCGATAGATGTTCGTCACAGGCACCTCGGCCGTAGGAATCAGATAGAAGTCATCCACCTCGCAGTGGTACATCTGACCTTCCTTGTCTGGCAGCTGACCAGTACCATAACCTGAGGCCTGGTTCACCACTGTCGGAGGCATGATTTCCGTATAGCCGGCCTTGTTGGCTTCAGCCAGGAAGAAATTAATGAGTGCACGCTGCAACTGAGCGCCCTTGCCGATATACACGGGGAATCCGGCACCGGTGATCTTCACACCCAGGTCGAAGTCGATGAGGTTGTACTTTTTGGCGAGTTCCCAGTGGGGCAGGGGATTGGCGATGCCCAGCGAGGGGTTCACGTCCCAGTTGCCGACGGTGTCGCTCTCCGTACATTCCTTCAGGCTCGACTTCACCACGCGGTTGTCCTCAGCAGCCTTGCCTTCGGGCACCTCGTCGTAGGGGATGTTAGGTATCTGGCAGAGCAGGGTGGTCATCTCCTCCTGTGCCTTGGCCATCGTCTCGTCGAGCTGTTTCGATTTCTCCTTGAGCTCGGCCACCTGAGCCTTCACCTGCTCGGCCTCGTCTTTCTTTCCTTCTTTCATCAACCGGCCGATCTGTCCAGACAGCTGCTTCTGCTCGTTCAGGCTCTTGTCGAGTTCCTGCTGAGCCTCGCGGCGCTTCTTGTCTACGGCCAATACTTCGTCGATGGCCTGCTGCGCATTGGGAAAATGCTTCTTCTCCAGACCACGGACCACACGTTCAGTTTGCTCACTGATGAGTTTGAGTGTTAACATGTTAAATACGTATTTATTTGTTTGAATTCAATTTCTAAGGTGCAAAATTACAAAATATCGTTCAAACTACAAAAGAAAAAGGTATAAAAAAGCAGAAATCCCTCTCTCCATAGGAGAGAAGGACTCTGTTGTTTGTTTGGAATAAGTTTTTTTCTTGTTTAAAACTGATTAGGCCTCAGCGTTTGGAATGACTGAGACAACGCTCTTGTTGAACTTGCCCTTGTGGAAGTTAACGGTACCGTCTACGAGAGCGTAGAGGGTGTCGTCCTTACCGATGGCAACGTTGTTACCTGCGTTGTGCTTCGTACCACGCTGGCGAACGATGATGTTACCAGCTACACACTGCTGACCGCCGAAAATCTTAATGCCCAGTCGCTGAGCTGCGCTCTCACGACCGTTCTTAGAACTACCTACACCTTTTTTATGAGCCATTTCTAAGTCCTCCTTTTGATTAAGCGATTACTGATTTAACTTCAACCTGTGTGAACTGCTCACGATGGCCGTTACGCTTGCGAGAGTCCTTGCGGCGCTTCATCTTGAACACAATCACCTTGTCGCCCTTCACGAGCGGGTTGATAACTTCACACACTACTTTTGCTCCGTCTACGGTGGGAGCACCTACCTTCACTGCACCGTCAGCATCTACGAGCAGCACCTTCTCAAATTCAACAGTCTTGCCTTCCTCGGCATCCTTGATGTGGTGAACGAAGAGCTTCTGGCCCTGTTCTACCTTAAACTGCTGACCCTGAATGTCTACAATTGCGTACATTTATTTATTGTATTAAAAGGGTTTTCTCCGCGAGGCGGCGTACGTCCGTACACACTTCACTCTGCCCCAACGGACTCAAATCGGGGTGCAAAGGTACGAATTTTCTTTGAACTTTAAGCTTTAAGCTTTTAGCTTTGTGATTACTTTTATGATTATTTAACAATGCGTCGCTATCATTTTACCAATCATAGAAAATCTTTTTAGCATTTTCCATCAAAATGTTTGGAAGTTTTGAGAATTTTTGCTATCTTTGCAGCATAAAATCGAGACATAAATAATTATTTCTAACAATTTCTAAAATGCTATTTAGTATGAGAAAATCAGCTTTACTCTTTTTGACGTTGCTCGTGCTCGGCGTCAGTGCCCAGCCCATCAGCGAACAGGAGGCTTTACAGAAAGCCCGGCAGTTCCTTCAGGGGAAGAACATCGTGAGCCCCTCACAAGGCCAGATACGCCGTGCGGCGAAGGCTCGACCCTATCAGCACCTCTACCTCTTTAATGTAGAGAACGACGGCGGCTTCGTCGTTGTGTCAGGCGACAGCCGCGCCCGTGAGATTCTCGCTTACGGCGAAGAGGGCAGCCTCGACTACGAGCAGATGCCTGACAATATGAAGTGGTGGCTCAGCCTTTACGACGAGAGCATCGCCAACCTTCCCGCCGACATGTCCGCCGCCCAGGCACGGGCTGTACAGCGCGCCTCGAAATCTGACATTACGCCAATGATGAATTATTCGTGGAGCCAGAGCAGCCCCTTCAATGCCTACTGCCCGCAGAACTGTGTCGCGGGTTGCGTACCCCTTGCTCTCGCACAGATGCTGGCCTACCATCGCTATCCCTCGACACTCCCGTCGATGGGTGCATATACCGATGCCAACGGCCATTACCTCGAATCACTGGGCTCCCGCAGCGTCGACTACTCGAATCTGACTGCTAACGATGCCGCCTGGATGGTGCGCTATGCCGGACAAGCCCTCCGGGTCGACTACGGCCAGTCGAGCTCAAGCGCCCCGTCGGCTTTAATCCCCTCTGTGCTGGTGAACCGCTTCGGCTACAGCCAGGGCGTACATAATATCTATCGCGATGCATACAAGGCGAGCGACTGGGACGATCTTCTCTACAAGGAACTGAGCGAGGGCCGTCCGTTTATCCTTAGCGGTCAGGTGGACGAAACCGGCACCAAAGGCCATACGTTCATCTGTCACGGCTACAGCCAGGGTTATTATGCCGTGAACTGGGGCTGGGGCGGCCATTGTAACGGCTATTTCGCGATGTCGGCCATGATCGGTGACGGTGTCGACTACACTTGCGACCTGGTGGCCAGCATCGGCATCGCCACCAGCGGCGGTAGCGCCTTGACCACCGGATTCTTCTCGATGGTCAGAATGGAAGCCATCGGTAGCACTCAGTATTACAGAAGCTCCACGTCGCAGGCGTTCAGCAACGTGACCTTATCCTGGAGAGTAAGAAACGCGCTGATGCAGGCTGGCGAATACCAGTTCGCGCTGGGCATACACAAGCCCAACGACACTTGGGACCTGCTGTTGACATACAATGCGGCAAATATCGAACCGACCTTCAATACCACTTCCAAGCCGACCATCAACATCGGCAGCCAGTACGGCGACGGCGTCTATCTTATCACCCTGCTCTACAAACAGCCCAGTGAAAACACCTGGCGTCAATGTGTGGGTGGTACAAACTGGCGCTATGTGATTGCCGAGATCAGCGGAAACACGCTCACCCTGACTAACTACCCGACCAGCGACGATCCTTATCCTACAGGCTCACATCCCGACTATCCAGACCCGATAAACCCGGATAACCCCGATAATCCCGACAACCCGGATAATCCCGATGTCACTGGACCCACGAATGATGCCGCATTCGAATACCCGATGATTAACCTCAAGGCGGCGGGCAAGGCCATCGGCTTCAACATCGACTGGGAAGCACTCTCGACCACCATGTTCAACACTCTCAACATGGACGATGCCAAGTTCTTCGACAATTACTGGGCCGACTGCTTCCTCGGAGATGATGACGTGCCGTATAAGGATGCCCGCTACGTGGTGCCCTACGCATATAATTATAATGAGAACAACGTGGACGGTTTCGACAACTACGACCTGGCTATCTACAATCTCGGCGATGATGACTTCGGTAACAACGGCCAGTTTCCCGGACCCGGCGAAGGCGATGACCTGGAGCCGGAGTACGAATATGTTGCCTATGCTACCTTCGCCCCCAACTACTATGGCTCGGCCCAGCACCGCATGACATTCGTGATACCCGCCGAGTGCGTGGACTACCTGATTTACGGCCAGAAGAGTCCCATCACGCTCACCCGCTGGCTCCGCTTCGTCTATAAGACCGACGACAACGGCAACAGCTCGGCACCGTTCAGATATATCTGGCTGAAGGTGTCGGCGCAGATCAGTTGGGAGGGTGATGGCCCCGACGGCATCAGGAGTGTCAATGCTGAGGCGACCGACGGCCCGGTCTATAACCTCCGCGGACAGCGCGTAGGCAGCGACTACAAGGGCTTCGTCATCAAGAACGGCAAGAAGCACCTCCAGAAATAAACGTCGTACCGGGCTTCTTACCCTCGTGTATTCAGAAAAAGTGGCAGATTCCATGTGGAATCTGCCACTGTCATTTGTCACTTTTGTCATGCTGTCATGTTTCAGGCGGCGTGCTTCAGGTAGTACTTTTCCGTCTTGACGTAGATCTTCAGGTCTTCCTTGAATTCCACCCACTCACGACGCTTCCACTGACTCAGCAGATTGCCGCGCTGCTTGACTTCAGGACACTCGGCACGCTCCAGCACATCGTACTCCTCACGGGTAAACGTGTCGCCCAGCTGCTCCAGCATACAGGGTACGCCCGGCTTCATGATGCGGTTGTCGCGCTCCAGCTTCTCCTTGATGTCCTGTCCCAGCAGACACATCTTGCACCACATATCATAGTCGAACGACCAGATAATGAAGTCCTCGATTTCCTTGGTCCACTTCATGCCGCACATGATGTAGAGCAGGATACTCTTGCGGAAAGCGATGGCCACAGCGCGATAGGAGAACTGCGTGTACGACTCGTTGCCCATCATCAGCGCACGCTCTTCGGCTCGGTCTAACAGCGTCTCTGCCAGCCGTTTAGCCTGCGGACAGATGATGACACCCTTGGCCGACTCCAGACGCGCCAGGAATACCGCCAGCTTCTTGTCGAACGTCTCGTCGTAGCGACCGAACTTAGGACGTCGCTCCACATCTTCCTTCACGATGGTACAAAGGTTCACGCGCGAGGCGGTACCGTTGTCGATGTTGCCGCCAAGCAGACTCTTGGCCGTTGCTGGTGTGGTGGAGAACACCACGTTCCAGCGCATCACTGAGCGTGACTTGATGGACTGCGTGCCGACTCGCTCCTGACCGTAGACGTCTGCATCGAAGTCACGACGGATAATCTGAGTTACCTCCGACATGGAACCGCCCGACACTTTCTTCAGCTGCTCCACTTCGTCCATTCGGGTGAAGAGGGCTTTGTCGCCGGCTCGCTCAGCATCCTCCATACGCTGACAGAGGGCGGCATTGGTCATGTCGGCATCCACGATCTGCACACAGATGTCCTTGGGGCGCTCGGGCTTCTCGGCGTTGGCGCTCTTCTGGTTGGTGGCGTCAGCCCACTCCTTCTCCTTCGCACGGGCCAGCTTGTCGCGCATCTCGATGGGCTTCAGAATGTGGTCAATCGGCTCTTTGATACACGACTTACCGATAGACATCGCAGCCACCAGTCCGTCGATGAGGGTCAGCTCCGTTAGGGTGTTGTTCCAGTACTCTGCCTTCAATCCGCCCGTATAGGTGGCGAAAGCCGGGAAGACGCAGGTGGCGATGGCAGGCTGATAACCCTTGGGGGCCTTCGAGATGCAATGACGTACGGGTGCCGGCAGTCGCTCGGGCATCACGGGCTGGCGCATCAACGACTCGGAATCCTGACCTTTCTCAAAGTTCACACGCGCACGTGCCAGCGTCACAGCGGTCTGAATCTTCTGAGGCATCGTCTTCGACTGCTGACGACGGCAGGCACTCTCGATGGTCGCGTTCACACGCTGCTGGTCCTCGCCGTAGTTGGGCATCACGTGCTGAATCCAGCGTGAATCGTCGTTGCAGATGTAGCGCAGATGACAGGCCATCGTGTAGATGAAAGCATTGCGCGAGCCGTGAACGGGAATACCACCCAACTGGTCGGCCAGTTCCTCAACGATGTAGTCGTAGGGGATGCCCATGTAGTCGGCAGGGTAGTCCACGGATGTAGTGTTGCATTCGTTGGAGACCAATCCACTTTTCGATTCGTTGGAGCCCAGGGAATTTTTTCCTTCGGCTGACATCGGCGCAATTTTGCGCTCTTGTCCGTCGATGGTCAGTCCGCGGTCGAGGTAGGCCTGCTGGCGGGCTTTCACCTCTTCCTCAGGCAACTCGGCATACCAGTTCTCGCTGAGGTACAGGCGCGACTTGCTGTCAGTGATGTAGATCATGCGCTCAGGTGAGCAGCAGTCCTCATCGAAGGCCACGCCCAGTGCCTGACAGTAAGCCTGCTGCGCCTCACGGATGGTCTTGCCCATCGGAATGCGGATGTCGATGTGCAGCTTACCCGAGGCTGAATAGTCCATGTGCAGCAGCTGGTCTTTCCACTCGCCCTCCTCAGTATTAAGAAGGTACGCACGCGTGATGGCACCCTCCACCTGACTGGCATCGTCGATGTCGACGCAGGTCTGCCAGGTGAATGCCTCAGGGATGATCGAGGCCTGACAGCGGCGGTCGTCCTTGAAACGGAAGTAGTGCGGGCAGCGGAAGGGTAGGTTAGCCTTCAGCTCACGACGCTCATCAGAGTCTTTGGCCTCGCGGATGCTTGACACCAGCTTGGCTAATTCGTCACTTTCAGTCAACTCGAAATACTTTCCAAGCGACTGCTCATAAACCCTTCCCTTGCACTTCGGTGCGTTCATGGTCGGGTTCATACACAGAATGTTTTTGGTCATAGAAATACTTTTACAGTTCATAAATCTAATTTTTAGGGTGAAACTTAAATTTGTCACTGCAAAGGTACAAAATAAAATCGCGGAATGCAAGTTTTATCCCGCTTTACGCTATGCGTTTTTGAGTTCGGAAAATTTCGGAAGGACTTCGGAAAACTTTGGGAAGCTATTTGGAAATTTTCGGACTATTTTGGAAATCCTTGGAAGATTTAGGAAACGTTAGGAAGCGGATGAGGTCTATAACAATGGTCTGAAGTATGCGTAGATTTCTTCGCAGACCGTCCTATTGGCAGCCTCTTTCCAGTCATCGTTTGGATTGCTGATCCAACGGTGCCACGAACGGCGTTCTTCTATGACGCTATAGTCGCCACTTTTTCTTACCGTATCAACACCTTTGCCTGGAATCATCGAGAGCATCAGACGGTCGAACTTATTAGGGATGTTTGTCATCAGCAGTCCCTCGTCGAGCATGACCTTCATCACCAGTGCCCAATTCCAGTTCTCGTCGTTTTCCACTCTTGTGTTTATCTCGCGGATAATCATGACCAATTGTTCGGCTTTCTCACCCTTGCGATACTTGGGTGCGATCGTGGAGGGTAGGTCCTGCAAGTCTTTCAGTCGCTTTATTTCCTTGCCCGTGTCCAGCTGGCTGGCGATGGTCTCGCCCTGCTCGGACATGCCTTCGTGCTCAGCCCACGCTGTGATCAGCGTACGATACGGACGACGCTTGGCTTCGGTATGCTCCTTCAATCCCTGCTCGATGATGAAGTCGACGGGGATGGGGGCCAGTCGTGTTTCTTTGCTATCCATCTTTCTCGCGCGCGTACATTATATTAATTTGTCCTCATCAGGAGCGGGCTTGTAGATCTCCTTGCGTTCGTTCAGCAGGTCGACGATGTGCTGCTCCCAGCCGTCGGGCGTCTCGAATTTGATATGCAGATGCTCGTCGTAGAACATCGACTCGTACACCATGTGCTGATAGTGCAGCTCGCGGTAGACATCCTCCACCTTGCCGCGGGCGTAGAAATAGAAGCCCGACGAGGTGTAGCTGCGAACCAACAGATGGCTGTGGGTGCCGTCGAACGAGAGGCTGATGGTGTAGAAATTCTCGTCGAACGTCTCGCCGTTATCGTCCTTGAGCAGTTTGCCATTTTCGTCCGTAGCCTTGTCCCAGATAACCTTCACGCCCAGCAGACTCAGTCGTTCCCAGATGTAGCTGAACTCCACGGGCTCTTCTTGCTCGAGGTCGTACTTCACCATCTCTGCCAGCCAGCGCAGTTGCACACGAGGGTCGCGCTCGTTGCAGATCACGCGGCAGTCGCCCAGCTCGGCCTCAGCGGCCAGCGCGCCTGCGGCCAGTTCGCCGCCTTCGTCAATCATCGGATACTGACAGGCATTGTAGATACCCATTTCATCGTCGTCCCAAACGGTTATCGTGGCGATGTGTCGGCCTATACGTCCCCCGGCATAGATGATGTTGTAGGGGGCTTCGAGTTTCAAGATTTGACTGTTCATCGTTGTTGCTTCTTTTTTCAGCCACAAAGTTACGCATAATTTCCGATACCGCCAAATATCTGCGCGACCAAAAAGTGACAATTATGACAAATGACGCTGTCAGATTTTGC
>JAEENF010000133.1 GCA_016283605.1 Prevotella sp. | reverse complement strand
TCATAAACAAGACACTTGAACCTTACACTAAAAAACAGCCCCAAAATTTGGAACTTTCGGGAATAATACCTACCTTTGCATTCACATTCTTTTATCATCATTCGTCAGCTGCGAAGCCCGCGTTTGAAGTTATATTTAGAAGGTTAATAAATTAGATTGTTATCTCCTCGTGGGCTGTGAAGTTCGCGAGGATTTTTTGTATACTTTTCGATTATTATAGTGGTATACTTTTCAATTACTATTTACAACACAGAATCTGACCCCTTGTGCATATCTATTCGGATGCAGAAGGTCACTGGCTCGTCAAGTTCCGCCACACCTACGATCCCAAGAATATGGGAGAGATAGAATACCGTTTCAATCAGGTCGCCCGCCAGTGTGGCATCATCGTGCCCGACTTCAAACTGATAGACGGCAAGTATTTTGCCTCGCGGCGTTTCGATATTGAAGGGAATCAGCGACTGCATGTGGTAACAGCCAGTGGACTATTGAACGAACCTATCACGCCGCCCAAGATGGATTACCACAGCCTGCTCCAACTGACGGGCTATCTGACACAGTCGCCAGCTGAGGTAGAACAACAGTTCCGCCGTATGGCCTTTAATGTCTTGGCGCGTAACTACGACGACCATGCCCGCAATTTCAGCTTCATCTGTCGCGACGGTCAATGGACGCTGGCGCCTGCCTACGACCTGACCAACGACAACACGCTGGGGCAACACGCCACAACCGCCAATTACAACGGTCTGCCAACCGACGAAGACATGATTACCGTTGGCACCAACATCCGCATTCCCCGCACCCGCTGTCAGGAAATCATCGACGAAGTCAGGGAAGGAACAAAAGAACTACTCGTGTTGAATGAACCCTAAGACCATTCTCTCTTATTGAGAGTGGCCTTACGAACGCAACTAACACGTAATACCATTTCATTTAAAAAAGTGGATCATCAGAGTCCCCACGATTCCGTTAAGTTAACGATTTCAAATTTACCCTCCCTTCCTCCCTTTTTCGCTCGGAAACCCTCTATTTACTGGAACTGACGGACGGGAGGGATATCGTTTATCCCTCCCGTACCAAATCCCCTTTCTGCAAAGGCATTCCCAGCAAAAACGGGAGGAAGGGAGGGACATTTTGAGAAATTCTATTTTCCAGAAGAAGTCGATACAGGTAATGGACAAAACACATACTACTTGCTGGCCCTAATGCAAACGCTGAGTCCGAAGCCTTCGGACTGGCAGGACGTAAGGAGCGAACTCGCAGTCCGACCGGACGGACAAAAACGTGTGCCCCTACCCTTCAGGCCTTAAAGGGTTAGGGTTAAAGCCGCGAAGCCTTAGGGTTCCTAATCTCTCACAACGCCTACGACTCAAACCACACAAAGTGTCAGACCTGTCGTGTTAAGGGATACGGATCAGGTTTGTGATCTTTGTTTTTAGTGGGCGGTTCTGCGTAATACCATTTCATTTAAGAAAGTGGATCATCAGAATGAAGTCCCCACGATTCTCGTGCAGGTTCTTGATGACGGCCGAGCCGCCAGCCCATGCGAAGGGAGCCGTGCGCGTGTCAACGTTGCTGTTGCTGATGTTCACGTTCAGCGTGTGGCCGTTGCCGTCGAATGTGCCGTTAAACGCATTCGTACTCGTACCCACTGTCGTCGCCACCGTGCCTACGTTGGCGGTCATCTTGAAGTAGTTGCCGCTGTATGTCTCGCCGCCGTTGACAGCTGCCGAGAGGTTGTTCCAGTCCGTCGTGCTGGCGATGAGATAGGGCGAGGCCTGGGTGCCTTCGCCCGCGAGGTTGGGTGTCACCTGCGCCCACGCCCCCTGCGTCACAGTCATGAGCAGCAGGGCAAGGATTGATAGAATTTTTGTTTTCATATTGTTGAATTATAGAATTAAATTGATTTGTGCTCACACGGGGTCTGGCCCCGTGTGAGCATTTTTTAAATTTTCTGTAGGAATTTTTTTAATTGCATAAAATCAAGTAGGAGGTGAACACCCCTGATTAGTGCTCACCTCCTACTCAATTGTTTTAGCATTACGCTCAATGCACACTTGACCCGGCATGTGTGGGCAGTGTAACGGCTTTCGTCTGCGACCTTACATGACGACGGGCTGAGTATCCGTCGAATTTGCGCCAGAAACCGCATTTGAGTAACAGACGATTATTCTCATCGCTATGGCTGGTCCAGTCTAATGACTTGTGTCCGTTGACCGGGCCAAACATGCCGTCAGTCGTGTCTTCTTCGGAATGGAACGTTGAAGACAGTCCACCCAAGCCTGAATACCCGTTGCCATCGAACCAAAGTGTACCGCCATAGTCCCCCTTGTAAACAGAACTGACGTCAAGGGGCAGACTGCTGATTTCCACCGTCATTTTGGTGTAGTTGTCGGCATCTTTAACGTAGCCTTTGGCGGGGAAATAGATGCCCGTCTCTCTTACATACTTGATGTCGTGTACGGTACTGCCAGTGTAGTCGCCGGTGAGGTTCGAGACGCTAAAGGACAAGGTCTCGTCGTTTGAGTCATCATCCGATACCTGGACCTTCAGGACACCTCCAGAATATTCCATTTCGAACTCCTTGTAGAAGTCAATAGTGTAGTCCGTGACACCGGTTAATTCTCCCCCGTCCTTGTATTTAACGACATAATCCCCGCTGATCTTGCCTGTCAGATATACCTCCACTTCATATGTTCCGCCAATTTCTTGGCCTGCCTCTTGGGTTATTTTGACGGGCATCTTGATCTTCTCGCTGTCGGGCGAGTCGCTCTTGGGTTGCACGTAGCAGTCGATGATGCACTCTCGCTTCTTGTTCGTGGTGTTGGGCTGCACGGTGACCTGGATTTCTCCCGACGGGCCGCCAGGTGCTGCTACGCCACACCATCCGTGGCCTGCACTACGCACCTCAGCACCGTAGTAGCTGTAGGAGCCATAGTTGATGTATGTGCTCTGTGTGCCGCCGTCAGCTGTAAAAGCGAGCGAGTCGGGCGAGACGGAGACCGAACTGCGCAATTCGATGCTGGCCTTAGAGGGGTTGATGGTCGTGCTGTGCATCTTGTTGCTGATGTTGGTCGTGATGACATAAAGGAAGCACTTCATATCGCCCTCTTCATTCTTGTATTTATCCAGCGTCGCTCCACTAATCACCATGGAGTCTCCCTTTGCGACGGCAAGCGTTTCATTGTTTCTCTTACAGTAGCCGAAAGAATAAGTCTTTGTCTCACTGTTCAACACAGCCAACAGCAGATAGGTGTGCACGTTGGGACTCTCCTGCTTCACGACAAGCTTGGTGCCGGGGAGGGATATATTCTTCATGTTGCCAAACGTGATGCGCCTGACGTTGCATCCATACGAATAGCATTGGCCCTCCAGGGGGAATTTTCCGTATTTGTCGATTTTGGCGTCTGTTTTTCCGTAAAGGCCTGTAATGTTCAGATCGTCAACCAGCTTACCATCAAACAGCTGGAGGTAATAGTCGTCAATGCCAGCGCCTTCGAAGAAGTGTGAATCATGGCCCTTTACCCATTCGTTCAGGATGTGGTATGAGGTAAACGACGAGCTGTTCCATTTCTGTTTCCACAGCTTGTGCAACTCCAGCACCGAGGCGTCTTTGAACCCGAAGGCATCCATATCTGTGGTGAAGTAGTAGAGCATGGGAGCCATGGTGTAACCCTGTTGCTGCATCGCTTCGTTCTTCTTGTTGGCCTTTTCCTCGGCATCATCCTTGGCATTGACGATGCTCCAGCGTTCTTCTTCGCGCTCGAATCCCAACTTGTCCATATTACCCATGAACACTTCTTTGCGCAGCCAGTCGGCATCGAGCTTGCCCTTGCGGATGAATTTCTCTATCCATACTGCTCCCATCTCGTACAGAATGTTTTCGTTACATATGGCCCATCCCCATTTTGTTCCGCCCGATTTTTTCGCAGCAGAGCGGTTGTCGTAGTTGTTTGCCTGAAAATAGTGGAACGTTTCGTGCAACATAGTGCTCTTGAACGACAAGGTGTCGTTGGGCGTGTTGATCAGTTTCTCAACGCTGATGCCAATCCAGCTAAAGCAGTCCTTAAACCAGTGTTGCTTGAAGTAGCCCCACTTGTCGGGGTCAGAGATGTAATAGTAGGGAATCTCGGTATCCTTACTCGACAGCTCATAGCCCAAATCCGTAATCTGGGTGATGGCATCCCTGATCCAGTTGTTCATCTTGGCAATCTCAGCCGAAGACAAAACCTTGTAACTGCCGGGAACCTTTTTGCCTTTCGGGTCAATATAGAGCTTCCACTTGACCCCCTTGACCTGTCCTTCGGCCACCGAGGCGGCTCGGGTCTGTGCCCCGCCGTCGCTGACTGTCGGGACATGTGCCAGTCCCACGCAGAAATAATCTGTGGCTGATTCGTCTTCGTTGTCGGCAGCGGGCAGCTTCGCAACATAGGAACCGCCCGAATACGACGTCTCAAGGATATTGTTGGCATCAATCATTTTGTTGGCAGAGCGGGCAAATCCTTTGGATTGCATGACGAGTTGCACGTCTTTGTCGGTATTGTCACTCTTAATGCTGATGGTGATTGGCGCATGAGTGGTGATCGGCATCGTCACCTGATAGAAGGTCGAAGCCTCGTCCTCACCTAGGGTGTTTCCCTTTTTCACTTCGGTGATGGCCACCTCCTTTTTCGTCGAGAAAGAGCCCGACGGGAAGGTAATGGCTATGTCGCCCTTGGTGATGGTGCCGCCCGAAACCGGCACTTCCTGATAGTCGCTCGGGTCGACGGGCACGGCGGGCTGGTAGGGGTCTTCAACGTCTTCGGTCTTCTCGCTACAGGCGGTGAAGCCTGTCATTAGGACAGCAGTACATAACAAGTACAGCCATCTGTGCCGGTTTGTAGTTCGTTTCATCGTCATAAACAAATCTGATTTTAGGGTTTGTAATTTTTAATTTTTGCCTTGGTACAGTGCCGGCAAAGGAAGTCATAGACAAAGTCGAAGTCCTCGTCGGGCACGAATACACGGTTCTTGTTGAATAGCTGGTTCACCTTGATGAGGTTCATCCGTCGGCAGGGGATGAGATGAGTGACGTTGGCCAGCGTCGAGGTCGAAGACGAGTGTGAGGCTGCCAGCAGACCCGTGGCATCAACTCCGCATTGTCTTTGGCATGCATGCTGTTGTGGTAATTTCAGACGATCAATCGACAAGCATCGTGTGACGCTTTTCCGCTATGTAGTGTTCTGTCCTACGGCTCATCCCTCGCATAGGGCGGCACTATCGCAGACAGATACGGGGACAAATATACGGATTTATTCTGAAAGTACAAAGAAATTGAAAGAAAAAAGACAGAAAATTACACAAAAAGTCTCTTTTGTGCAATAAGTGATGACCCGTTTTTTGCTCCGTGCAGAGAAATTCTCCGCTCCGTTCGGAGATTGTCTATGCGCCGTTCTAAGAATATCTCCGCGCCGTCCATAATCTGGATATCTAAGGGGACAGACTGTCGAGGCCGTTACTGCAGGCCTTCGAGGTTACATTTGCAGCCCCCTCGGGGTAACACGTGCAGACTCCCCGAGGTAACAAAACGGGTGACAAGAGGTGGGATAGTAAAAAATGTGCACAAGGGGAGGAACCCTGTGTTAATGAAATAATTGTGGAGAGGTCTGATGCCTCTCCACAATTGTTTTATTATATAGAGTAAAGACTCTCCCTCAAGTTCTCCCTAACGCAATAATTAACGGCTTTGACACATCTGCGGGGGGATTTTTACTTTTTACCTTTAAAACGTTGCTCATTTTTTTCGTCAAAACATAAAAAAGTGTTCTTAAATTTGCGAACATCAGAAATATTTCT
>JAEENF010000132.1 GCA_016283605.1 Prevotella sp. | reverse complement strand
ATGCCACCTGCTGTGGCGGTTGTCGTTGTGGCCAACATCACGCTGGCGACAAATGCACTAATTTTGTTCATATCCTTAACAATCTTTAAAAAACGGCTGCAAAGGTATACGAAATGTTTAGAACTTTGATGTTTGCGCACACAAAGTTAACGAAGTTTAACGGAAATTGCACAAAAAGATGCACATTTGTGCAATTTTGTGCATCATTTCTTCAGTTCCGGGTAGCTGACACGGGTGTGGTAGATGGTTTTCAGCTTCTCGATGAGCACTGTCTTAGCGTAGGCGATATCGCGGAAGGTAATGGGACAATCCTTGAAACAGCCGTCGGCTACCTGACCGTCAATCAAACGATCAACCAGTTCGCGGATGCTTTTCTCCGTATAGTCTGGCAGTGAGCGCGAGGCGGCTTCGACAGCGTCTGCCATCATTAATATAGCTTGTTCCTTCGTGTATGGATTAGGACCAGGGTAGGTGAAAAGTAGATCGTCAACAGGATCATCAGGGAATTTGTTCTTCTGTTGGATATAAAAGTATTTGGCTTTGCCGAGTCCATGGTGGGTGGTAATGAACTCACGGATGATATCAGGCAGATTGTACTTGTCGGCCAGTTTCAGACCTTCGGTCACGTGACTGATGATTATTTGAGCACTTTCCACATAGTCCATGCTTTCGTGGGGATTTACACCTGACTGGTTCTCTGTGAAATAGATGGGGTTGAGGATTTTTCCTATGTCGTGGTAAAGGGCACCTGTACGTACCAGCTGACTTTTGGCATCAATTTTACGGGCGATTTCGCCAGCGAGGTTCGCCACTTGTATGGAGTGGTTGAATGTGCCTGGAGCCACCTCGCTCATGCGTCGTAACAGGGCCTTATTCATGTCGGAGAGCTCAATGAGCGTGATATTTGAAGTAAAGCCGAATGCCTTCTCGATAAGGTAGAGTAGGGGATAGGAACAGAACAACAACAGTCCATTGATGACGAGGTAATTGAGTTCGCTGATGTCGAACTTTGTGAGACTGTTGTCACGGATCCAGGCGAGGGCCAGACTGGTGAGTGCTGCAGCTATGGTAACGAGTACTGCGGTCCAGAATAGCTGAGAACGGCTGGATAGCTCGCGCAGGGAGTAAATGGCTACGAGACCGGCCACCAGTTCAACGGCGATGAACTCCAAAGGATGTTGTAGCATACAAGCGCAGATAAGGATCATCGTAACGTGGGAGATAAAGGCCGTACGCGAGTCCATGAACACGCGGATGAAGATGGGTACCATCACGAAAGGAATGATGTAGACGTGAAGTACGTTATGACTAATCATCAGTGAGGCAGTGATGGTGAAGACGATGATGAGTGAGTAGAGCATCGTCAGTGGGCGTGGTTTCTCGAAATAGTCCTTACGGAATAGGGTAAGGAATACGGTGAGGCAAATCATCAATAGAGTGACGTAGAGTATCTGTCCCAAGATGGTAACACTGATTTGCTGATCACTTTTCTCACGGCGATCCAATTCACGTTGATAGGACATGAGAATGTTGTAGGTCTTCGAATCGATGATGTCTCCGCGGTCAATGATTTTCTGGCCTCGCTGCACAACTCCACTTGCCAAGGGTATACTGTTCTGAAGGTCGCTCAGACTGGCCTCGCTACGATCTTTATCGTATAAGAGGTTTGGACTGATATAGTCATTGAGATTACATTTCAGAAGTACATCGCGATAGGCCATCAATTCCTGCTCCTGAAAGATCTGCTCGTAGGCTGTTATCGTAGAATAGATCTTGGTGATATAGTTGCTGCTGGCAATCTTTCCATTGACAATACGGATCATCTGGGTGGTATCCTTATTGAACCTGGCGTAGTCGGAGTTACTCATAATGCCTTGTGCATAGATGTTACGCAGACGGTTGGAGATGAGAACGGTATAATCCTCAGGCAGTCCAGGGATACCTTTGTTATAATCCTTCATGAACTGTCGCACCTGTATCAACTCGGTCTCCTTATTATAATTAAAGTAAGGCTCGTATAGTCTCATCAGCGAGTCACGTTCGGCTTTCACGACATCGTCACTCTTATAGATGGGGAAGTCGAAGGGCGCACTCATGTCCGCATGGGTCCAAGGACGTCCTTTCTCTATCTTGAAACTATTATGGCTGTCGCGTGGCATGAACCAAACAATAATGGCTACACTTGCGATGATTAGTCCCGTGCGGATGAGAAAATCACGCCAGGAGATATCTGTCTTGGGGTTGAAATTACTCATAATTGTGCCTATTTTGGTGCAAAGATACAAATAAAGCCACAGATTACACTGATTTTCGCAGATTTTTTTGTACCTTTGCAGGCAAAATTGGTAGTTTTATGTCAGAAAGAAGAGTTAGGGTGCGTTTTGCCCCCAGTCCTACGGGAGCCTTACATATTGGCGGTGTGCGTACTGCCTTGTACAATTATCTTTTTGCACGTCAGCATGGCGGCGATCTTGTATTCCGTATTGAGGATACGGACTCGAACCGTTTCGTGCCAGGTGCGGAGGAGTATATCATCGAGTCGTTCAAGTGGCTGGGTATCCAGTTCGACGAGGGCGTAAGCTTCGGTGGTGATAAGGGTCCATACCGTCAGAGTGAACGTCGTGACATCTATAAGAAATATGTACAGCAACTATTAGATGCCGATAAGGCTTATATCGCATTTGATACCCCAGAGGAACTGGAGGCTAAGCGTACTGAAATCCAGAATTTCCAGTATGATAGTCATACGCGTAGCCAGATGCGAAACTCGTTGACACTGCCTAGGGAGGAGGTCGAGCGGCTAATAGCCGATGGAAAGCAGTATGTGATACGTTTTAAGATCGAGGCAGGACAGGAAGTGTTGGTCAACGACCTGATTCGTGGTGAGGTACGCGTAAAGAGCGATATACTTGATGACAAAGTACTCTATAAGAGTGCTGACCAGTTGCCAACCTATCATCTGGCAAACATCGTGGACGATCATCTGATGGAGATCTCCCACGTCATTCGTGGTGAAGAGTGGCTGCCTTCAGCTCCCTTGCATGTGTTGCTCTATCAGGCCTTTGGATGGGAGGATACGATGCCACAGTTTGCTCATCTGCCGTTGTTGCTGAAGCCCGATGGCAAGGGAAAGCTCTCGAAGCGTGATGGTGACCGTCTGGGATTCCCCGTTTTCCCATTGGAATGGCATGATCCGAAGACAGGTGAGGTGAGTCGTGGCTATCGCGAGGATGGCTACTTCCCTGAAGCAGTGATTAATTTCCTCGCTTTGCTAGGATGGAACCCTGGTACGGAGCAGGAATTGTTTACGCTCGATGAACTGGTGCCGTTGTTTGATATCACAAAATGTTCGAAGGCAGGTGCGAAGTTTGCCTACGACAAGGGCATTTGGTTTAATCATGAGTATATCCTAAAGAAGTCAGTAGAAGAGATTACCGCCTTGTTCTTCCCCATCGTGAAGGAGCATTGTCCTGAGGAGACGCTAGAGCGTGTGACGGCAGTGACAGCGATGATGAAGGATCGTGTTTCGTTCGTCAAGGAACTGTGGCCTCTGTGCTCGTTCTTCTTCGAGGCTCCAACGACATATGATGAGAAGACAGCGAAGAAACGCTGGAAGGAAGACTCTGCCGCTGTGTTGACTGAGCTCATTGGTGTGCTGGAGGATATTGATGATTTCTCGTTGGAGAATCAGGAGCAGATTGTACATGCCTGGGTAGAGCAGAAGGAATACAAACTTGGCAATGTGATGAATGCCTGGCGTCTGGCGCTTGTTGGTGAAGGTAAGGGGCCAGGAATGTTCGATATCTCGGCCTTCCTGGGTAAAGAGGAGACCATCAAGAGAACAAAACGTGCGATAGAAGTGCTCGGCTGATGATTTACAACCTCATCATATATTTCTACCTGTTGGGTGTGGCTGTCTACAGTCGCTTCAACGAGAAGGTGCGCAAGATGTGGCGTGGTGAGCGTGAGGCTTTCCGTGTGCTGAAGGATAAAGTAGATCCCCAAGCGAAGTATGTGTGGTTTCATGCGGCCTCTTTAGGGGAATTTGAGCAGGGGCGACCGCTGATGGAGCGCCTGCGAAAGGATCATCCAGACTACAAGATCCTGCTGACATTCTTCTCGCCTTCAGGCTATGAGGTGAGGAAAAATTACGAGGGCGCCGACATTATTTGTTATCTGCCGTTGGATACTCCCGTCAACGCGATCAGATTCCTGCGTCTGATACGTCCTGTTATGGCGTTCTTTATCAAGTACGAGTTCTGGTATAACTACCTGCATATTCTGAAACACAGAAATGTTCCCGTATATAGTGTATCGAGTATTTTCCGCCCTGATCAGGTGTTCTTTAAGTGGTATGGTCGTCAGTATGGCCGTGTATTGAACTGTTTTACGCATTTCTTCGTACAGAATGAAGTCTCCAAGGACTTATTGGAGAAAATTGGCATCAAGGATGTCACTGTTGTGGGCGATACCCGTTTCGATCGTGTGCTTCAGATCAAGGAAGCGGCAAAACAGTTGCCCATCGTGGAGGCTTTTCTGGAGGGAGGAGAAAACTCCAAACCGAAAGTTTTTGTGGCTGGTAGCAGCTGGCCACCTGATGAGGATATCTTTATCAAGTACTTCAATGAGCATAAGGATTGGAAACTGATCATCGCCCCCCATGTCATTGGCGAAGATCATTTGCAGCAGATTGAGAAACTCCTCGAAGGCCGGAAGGTCATCCGCTATTCCGAGTGCTCAGAAAACGCTGAGAACTCCGAAATATTAAAGCATGCTGAGGTGCTTATCATCAACTGTTTTGGACTTCTGTCGAGCATCTATCATTATGGTGATGTCGCATACGTCGGAGGCGGCTTTGGCGTAGGCATTCATAATCTTTTAGAGGCTGCTGTTTGGGATGTACCTGTGTTCTTCGGCCCCAACAACCAGAAGTTCCAGGAGGCACAGGGCCTGAAGAAGTGTGGTGGGCAGGAGATTCACGACTATGCAGAGTTTGAGCAGTTGATGAACCGCTTTGCGTCAGACCCGTCGTATATGAAGGAGCAGGGACAGTTGGCAGGACAATATGTGAAACGTCTTGCCGGAGCTACTGAGCTGGTATTATCTTCAGTCGGCTCACACCTTGATAGCTGACCACTTTTTTCTTTTCCAGATAGTTCATGATGATATCGCTAGTCTCCAGGTTCAGCGTGTGAGCGGAGCCTTGCGGTATCTCACTCGTTGCAGGGATGTAGCTGTTGGTCACCACCTTGTACTTCTTCTTCTTCATGTTCAGTTTCTTTCCGTCGAGGGTCAGCAGTTTGATGTTCTTGATTTTCTCGGGGAAATCTTTCTCCTGGTAAATCTCGCATTTCATGCCGCCAACGTATGGGAAGCTATGAAGCGTATTGTGGCAGTAAGTGAGCATCATGTGGGCAATCTCCTCGCCGGTCAGTTCGAGAATGACAGCGTGGTTGTCGAAAGGATCCATCTCCAGAACATCGCGTACGGTAATGTCACCTTGAGGCAGAGCGTCGATACGTACGCCACCAGGATTCTCGATGCCTATCTCTGCTCCTGTTTCTTCCATGAAGGCGTCACACATCATACATCCCAGTTCCTCGCGTGTCTGGAAAGGTGTATCGGCAATGCCTAACACTTTGCGAAGGGTGGGATTGTCATTGTAGAACCTTACCATCTCCTCTACCACTTTCACGGTGTTGGGATACTTTCTTACATCAATATATTCTGCTTTCTTGTTAACTACCTTGCCGTCTTCTATGGTGAGGGTGATATAGGTGACACGATGCAGTTTGTTCTTGTTTTGGGTGATGAGTACACCGTTCTTTACTTCGTTGCCCTTCAGCTGCGTGTGGGTATGCCCACCGATAATCAGATCGAGCCAAGGGAACTTTTCGGCCATCTTAATGTCATCAGGATACCCCAGATGCGACAGCAGAATCGTCACGTCGCATTCTTTGCTCAGCCATTCGTACTGGGGGATAATCTCCTCAGCAGGCTTGAAGCTAATCCCTCTCAAATTGTCAGGATGTGTGCTGGGAACAGCGGCCGGACTGAGTTGGATGCACCCAATAATGCCTACCTTCAGACCTTCCACATCGAATCTCTGGTAAGGTACGAGTTTGATGCCAGAAGAGTCTGATGGGAATGCGTTGGCGCAGATGTATCTGAAGTTCGACAGCCCTATCAGACGTTTCAGTGACTGAGCGTCGAACTCATGGTTACCTAATGTTGAAGCGTTGAATCCCACTTGGTTCATCAATGCCACCATCGGGTATGCGGGAATGATGTATTTGTCATTGATGGGGTTTCCTGTGCGATTGTCACCTGCTGAGAGAATCAGCAGCGAAGGGTCAATCGTGCGGAGACTGTCGGCTAATGCCGCTAACAGTGGAAATACCTCTATTTGGGCATGCATATCGTTGACAGCCAGAATATGGATGTCACGTTTTTCACCATAGGTCGCTATAGCAAAAATGCCTATGAGAGCAATCAAAAAAGATTTTTTAATCATCACAAGATTCACTAAAAGTTATTAACGGGACTGCAAAGGTATAAAATATTTCTTAAAAACCAATACTTTGTTTTGATTTATTTGTAACTTTGCCGTCCAATTCATAAGAATTAATGATTTATTAGATATACAGAGAATGAAAAAGTACATTGTGTTAGTATTTGCAGCCGTAGTGCTGATGAGTGCCGGCAAACAGGATGGAGCCATCACCAAGGAAAATGGCGTCACTATCGTTAATACCACAACCCTTACTCAGAACGTGGAGGGATATAATGGTCCTGTACCTGTGAAGATCTACATCAAGAAGAATAAGATTGAGAAGGTGGAGGTGCTGAAGAACCAAGAAACGCCAAAGTATCTTGCAAAGGTGAAGAAGGCGTTGATTACCGCTTGGGACGGTTTGAGTGTAAAAGAGGCCAAAGCGAAGAAGGTCGACGCCGTGACTGGGGCTACGTTTACCTCGCAGGCCATCATCGATAATGTCCAGAAGGGTCTCGACCACTTTCAGAAGAACAAATAAGAAGGGAATAAATGAGGAGTGACGAAGAATCACTCCTTATTTGTTTTACGATGTTGCCAGATTTCAATACTATTAATAATATTCTGCCAGAGGATGTAGCAACCTGGTCCTACTGACGAGAGAGGATTCAGGTAGGTGGTGGAAAGCCAGATGGCGAAGGCCGTGTTCTTTTGCCCTAACGCCTGTCCTGCCTCTTGGGTATGATTGAAGTAATGCCCGATGAAACGTCCTACGGCAAATTGTACCACACACATCAGCAGACCCAGGATGGCGATAGCAGTCAATAGGGCGATTGTCGTGTTTGCATTCACGATGTTCTTCACCGTTGTGCCTGTGACAATCATCAGTGAACAGGCCCAAAGGTAATAGCTCAGATCGCGGATGGAGATGATTTTCTGGTGCAGGCGATGCAGATAGTGTTTCACGATATAGGCCAGGAACATGGGTAGTATCAGTACGATGAATACCTCATGCAGTATCTTGATGAAAGCTGCCCAGAAAGTAATGTCGGCAGACTTCTCAATCATGGGGAAACACACAGGTACCAGTACGACGGTGATGAAGTTTGACAGGAAGGTATAGGTGGTCATTTGTTCCAGCGAGCCACCGAGTTTCTGGGTGACGACAGCCGCTGCTGTGGCACAGGGACAGATCACACACATCAGAATGGCTTCCATCAGGATGAGGCTGTCGCTCTGCATGTGGAAACCGAGTATCAGTCCCATCAGGGCGCCGATGAACAGCAATTGGAATACACCCGTCCAGAAGTGCCAGCCTACAGGCCGCAGCTGACGGAAGTCCACCTTGCAGAATGTGACGAATAGCACCAGGAACATGAACAGCGGCAGGATGGCCTGGAAGATAGGTCCAAAGAATCTTGCAGCCCCATCCAGCGATGGCGTAAGGCCGAAGATGAGGTATGCCACCGCTCCGATGCCCATTGCTACAGGTAATGTCCAGTCCTTAATGAAACGTACTACATTCATTTCATGTTGTTGTCTTCCAAATAGAACTTGGAGTATGCGACGTAGTGCTTGGCGTTGTCCGTCTGTCCAGGACTGACTGGCTTCAGATATTTTGCAGGCACGCCCCCCCAAATCTCACCAGCAGGAATCTTGGTGTTCTGTAGCACCAATGCGCCTGCGGCTACTATACTGCCTTCACCGATCTCACAGCCATCGAGCAGGGTAGAGCCCATGCCGATAAGGGCGTTATCGTGGATGGTGCAAGCATGAACAGTTACGTTGTGACCAATCGTCACATAGTTGCCGATATGTGTGGGACCCGTTTCGTGGGTCACGTGGATACACGAGCCGTCCTGAACGTTCGTGCAGTTGCCGATGGTGATAGGGGCCACATCGCCACGAACTACAGCGTTGAACCACACAGAGCATTCGTCGCCCATCGTTACATCACCAACGATTGTCGCATTCTCGCTAAAATAGCAATCTCGCCCCCATTTGGGAGCGAGACCGCGATATGATTTGATCAAAGCCATATATTACAGGTTTGGATTGATCTTATTCCACTCAGAGATGGGAGGAACGATATTCAGCGTCACCAGCTCGTCGCGCATTTTGCACAGGTGCTCGTAGCTCTGATCCAGCTTGGCGTTCTCCTCGGCAGTACCCTGAGGAACCTCGAACTTAGCTCCCTCGGCAGTCATAGTGGTCTTCATGGCCATCATGATGTGGTCGTACTTGTCGGTCTTTACATATGTTCCTACGGGGAAACGGAAAGGCTCACCACCCATAGCAGCACGAATCATCTCAACTGAGAGGTATGCAGGGCTCTGGAAAGAGCTGCGTCCGCGGAGCTCGATGATTTTGGCACCACCCTTGGTCACATCGATCTTCATCTGCTCCCATTCCTCAGCAGGGAATTCAGCAGTGCCGATGATGTCTGTCAGCTTGCGACCGGCAACCTCTACGTGGCTTCCGAATACGGCCATCTGCTCACCGTGACCACCGTATGTAGCACAACCAGTGATCTGATTCTGCATCACACCGAACTTCTTAGCCAGTGCGCTCTGCAGACGGGTTGTGTCAAGACCTGCGAGGGTTGTCACCTGACCAGGCTTCAAACCAGAGTACAGCAGTGTTACCAGACCAGTGAGGTCAGCAGGGTTGAAGATAATCACCACGTGCTTCACGTCTGGGCAGAACTTCTTGATGTTCTGACCGAGCTCCTCAGCAATCTTACAGTTGCCGGCGAGCAGGTCCTCACGGGTCATACCAGCCTTACGGGGAGCACCACCAGAAGAGATGATGTACTTTGCGCCCTTGAAAGCCTCTTCTGCATCCGTTGTAGCCACGATGTTCACATCGTCGAAACCACTCTGGCGCATCTCCTCGGCTACGCCCTCAGGAGAAAATACGTCGTAAAGACAAATCTCACTTGTCAGACCCATCATCAAGGCGGTCTGAGCCATGTTTGAACCAATCATACCGGCTGCGCCGACGATGGTCAACTTCTCGTTTGTTAATGTTGCCATAATCTTATTATATTATTTGTTGTTTCAAAAGTGCTGCAAAGATACGAAAAAAACTTGTGTCCCACTTTTTTTTTGTCTTAATCTGTGTTAATCTGTGAAATCTATGGCAAAAACTTTGTACCTTTGTAAAGTCGAAATTACAAAATGAATAAATTATGAATATTAATCAGCGACTTGGTGCCTTGCGCGAGGTGATGAATAGAGAGCATCTGGCAGCATTTATTTTTCCCAGTACGGACCCCCATCAGAGTGAGTATGTGGCAGACCACTGGAAAGCCCGTGAGTGGATCAGCGGCTTCAACGGATCGGCAGGAACGGCGGTAGTCACAATGACCTCAGCAGCTCTGTGGACGGATTCCCGATATTTCCTCGCAGCCGAGGAACAGCTGAAGGGTACGGAGTATCAGCTGATGAAACTTAAGGTAGAGGGCACACCCACCATTGCCGAGTGGCTGGGGCAGGAACTCATGGGGACAGGTCCCGTGAGTCCTAACGAGGTGGCCATCGACGGTTCGTGCTGTTCTGCCAATAGTGTCAAGGAACTGATTGCTGATCTGAGGAAGCAGGGGGGGATGACCCTGCGTACCAATCTGGATCCTCTGAAAATGATTTGGACTGATCGTCCTCCAATCCCTGAGAATCCTGTAGAAATCTATCCGTTGGAATACGCTGGTGAGAGCGTTTGCGATAAGATAGCCCGTATCCGCAAGGCCCTGCGAGAGAAACATGCCGACGGGATGCTGATGGCGGCTCTTGATGATATCGCGTGGACTCTGAATCTGCGAGGCTCCGATGTGCATTGCAACCCAGTGTTCGTTTCTTATCTGCTTATCTCGTCGAAGGATGTTACCTTATATATCAATAAGGCGAAACTATCGCCTGAGGTTATGGCCTATCTGAAGTCTGAGAATCTCAAAGTGGAGGACTACGAACAGGTGGAGAATGGCCTGAAGCGATACTTTGAGTACAATATCCTGCTCGACCCAGATGAGATAAACTACCGACTCTATGAAGTGGTAAGGAACAAGGGACGTCAGAATGGCCTTCCCAAGACGGAAATCATTGAGGATGAGTCGCCTGTCAAGCGGATGAAGTCTGTAAAGAATGAAAGGGAAATAGCGGGTTTTAGGTCGGCGATGCTGCGCGACGGCATCGCAATGACAAAATTCCTTTATTGGCTTCACACTAAAGTGGCAGCAAACTCTCCACTCACAGAACTCTCTGTCTCTGAGATGCTCGAGCGTATCCGCTCTGAGCAGCCCCTCTATCGTGGTCTCTCCTTTGATACTATTGCTGGCTATCAGGAACATGGTGCTATCGTACATTATGAGGCTACTCCAGAGACTGATATGCCTTTGAAACCTGAAGGCTTCCTGTTGCTCGACAGTGGTGCCCAGTATCTCGACGGCACCACCGACATCACCCGTACCATCCCTCTCGGCCCTCTTACTGACGAACAGAAACGCGTCTATACCCTCGTGCTGAAAGGGCATATTCAGATAGAACTCTGTAAGTTCCCTACAGGTGCCAGTGGTACGCAACTCGATATCCTTGCTCGTGAGGCCTTGTGGCGCGAGGGACTGAACTATTTGCATGGCACAGGTCACGGTGTGGGTTCTTTCCTCAATGTGCATGAAGGTCCTCATCAGATCCGTATGGAATGGAAGCCTGCGCCTCTGGTGGCTGGGATGACGGTGACTGACGAGCCTGGCATCTATCTTGCAGGGAAATTTGGTGTGCGTATCGAGAATACGTTGCTTGTTACGCCCTATAAAGAAACGGAATTCGGCCAGTTCCTTCAGTTTGACTCGCTTACCCTATGTCCTATCGATACATCGCCCATCATTGTCGACATGCTCCTTCCAGAAGAGATTTCTTGGCTCAACACTTATCACCAACGCGTCTTTGATACGCTTTCACCTCATCTTACACAAGAGGAATCTGACTGGCTCCGCAACGCCTGCGCCCCTAGTCAGTGAGATATTCATCGATATGTATCGGCGGCTCTCCCCAGTTATAGGTCCTCCACGATACGTCAACCCCTGTTCTGAAGGCATAGTTGGGCAAGAGTTCATACAGCTCGTCGCTGTTTTTGGGTTCAAGGATTGCCTTGGTGCCGGCTGTGGTGTAAGTGGCGCATGAATTGGCTTCGTACACACTTTAAGCCTTCTTGTTTCGACAGCAAGGGATTGGTATCGCGCTGACTGATCCACAACGTTTGGCCGATGTTCATCGATGCGATGGCGAGCACGATGGCCAATGCACTGCCGCAGTAGATGCCCAATTTCTTTGCTGTGCCGATAACCACAGGCTGCAGCAGACAATACAAGGCGGGAAGCAGACCCAAGGCGATGATGCACAGCCACAGTCCCCAACTGAAGAATCCTGAGCCACATAGTTGAAGAAGGGTAGATTGTAAAGCAGCAATGTCCCTATGCTCACGATACACGAAAATGCAAAAAGCGATATCTTAGTCATCTGTTTCATGCTGCAAAGATAATCTATTTTTTTGTTTTTCTCCTTTTTCTCGAAAGATTTAGATATTTCTCATGCAGTTGTTGCGTTGCAATGTTGCATGAAGGAGTATAATACATAAAAATAATCATTCTATTTATCATAATGTTCCAAGCACTATCCAGTAGGTGGTTTCTGTATGTGTGGAAGGTGCTTATTGCAACATTGCAACGCAACAAATAGGAGGGAAGTATTCAATCTGGTAGTGAGAGCTATTCAATCTGGCAGCGGGAATACGGTTCGTTTTTACTTTACTACGGCTAAAAAGCGAGCTTACTCCGACTAAACAGTCACTTTACTACGACTAAAATCGAGGCACATGACGTCATAACAGATACGTTGTAACTCCGTTAGACTCAGGCTTTTTGTTCTATGAATCAGAAAAATTGCCCGATTTTTAATAAAAATAGGGTAAAAACTTGGTGGTTTCGTAAAAAAGTAGTAATTTTGCACCCGCTTTTCGTGACACCTGTGTCCGAAGCAGTAAGTTTAACATAAAATATTTAAAAGCAAAACAAATGATTATTGTACCAGTAAAAGAAGGCGAGAACATCGAAAAGGCCCTCAAAAAGTTTAAGAGAAAGTTTGAAAAGACAGGCGTGGTAAAAGAGCTCCGTCGCCGTCAGCAGTTCGACAAACCTTCTGTACTTAAGCGCCTTAAGATGGAACACGCTGTCTATGTACAGAAGCTGCGCGCAACTGAGGAATAATAAAAGTTCCTAAAAAATTTGGTAGTTTCGAATATTTTCCGTAAATTCGTAGCCGAAAACGTAAGTTTAGGCAATGATTGACCAGTTTCTGAACTACCTGCGCTACGAGCGGAATACATCTCCGCTGACTGTGCAGACATACGAGGAGGCTCTCGAGGAGTTTGAATCGTATATAGCTTTTAGGGATAACGGACTCTCGCTGGCTTCGGTGGATACCGACCTGATCCGTGACTGGATGGAGAGCCTGATGGATAAAGGAAACAATGCCTCGACGATCAACAAGAAATTGAGTGCACTGCGTTCCTTTTATCGCTTTTCCCTTAAACGGAAGCTGGTGAGCCGCGACCCGGTACACTGCGTGACTGGTCCTAAGAAGTCGAAACCCCTGCCGCAATTCCTGCGTGAAGGAGAAATGGACAGGCTTCTCGACGACCTGGAGTGGGATGATAATTATAATAATGTACGCGCACGTACCTTATTATTATTATTCTACGAGACAGGACTTCGACGCTCAGAGCTGACAGGACTGAACGATACTGATATAGACTTCGGTGCCCAGCAGCTGAAAGTGACGGGTAAAAGGAACAAGCAGCGCATCATTCCCTTCGGGGAGGAGCTGAAGGCTGAGTTGCAGCATTTCATGGCTGTACGCGACGCGCAGTTCACAGATGAGCATCAGGCGCTGTTCCTGAGTGACAAAGGTGAGAGGATGACTGGCGATCAGGTGTATCTGATTGTTCGCAAGTACCTCTCGATGGTGACTTCGCTGAAGAAACGGTCGCCGCACGTGCTTCGCCACACCTTTGCCACAGCGATGCTGAACCACGGTGCCGGTCTTGAAGGTATCAAGAACCTGTTGGGTCATGAGAGCGTCTCGACGACGGAGATCTACACCCACACCACGTTCGAGCAATTGAAACGAGTTTATAAAGAGGCTCATCCTAGAGCCTGAATCCTTATTAATAACTTAAAAATAGGAGGTAACTATGGAAATTAAGATTCAGTCGATTCACTTCGACGCTACTGAGAAGTTAGAGGCGTTCGTAGAAAAGAAGATCGCCAAGTTGGAAAAAACATTTGAGGATATACAGAAAGTAGAGGTGCAGTTGAAATTAGTGAAGCCCGCTACTGCCGTCAACAAGGAAGTCAGCCTGACGGTGGCGGTGCCTGGGAATACGCTCTTTGTGGAGAAGACTACAGACACTTTTGAGGAAAGTACCGACCTTTGCGTCGATTCTATGCGGGCTCAGCTACAGAAATTCAAGGAAAAATTAAGGAATAGATAAAAAAAACGAGGAAAAGTTTTGGTAATTCAAAAATAAGTAGTAACTTTGCAGCCGTTTTCCGACAGGTCGTAAATCTGAAACAGAGAGCGGCTGCTTAGAAACGCCTCTTTAGCTCAGTTGGCCAGAGCACGTGATTTGTAATCTCGGGGTCGTTGGTTCGAATCCGACAAGAGGCTCTTCAGAGGGAAATAATAGGTCCGGTATCGGGCAAAAAGGCTTGGGTGTTTTCCAGAGTGGCCAAATGGGGCAGACTGTAAATCTGCTGTCTTTCGACTTCGGTGGTTCGAATCCATCAGCACCCACACAGGAGAATTGCGGAAATAGCTCAGTCGATAGAGCACTAGCCTTCCAAGCTGGGGGTCGCGGGTTTGAGCCCCGTTTTCCGCTCTAAATGCTGTAATAGCTCAGTGGTAGAGCACTTCCTTGGTAAGGAAGAGGT
>JAEENF010000131.1 GCA_016283605.1 Prevotella sp. | reverse complement strand
CTTCCATTTACGGTAAATGGTATAATAGCCATCCTGAGTCAAATTTGCAGCCACCTCTTGTCCGTTTACCTTTATAGTGTAGCCCAAACGCTTATTGTCAGAATACTGATAGAGATCTGAGGGAACCACTTGACCACGCAACCAGCCTGGGATACGGATTTTCATGGCAAATTGTCCTGCAGCATTCTTGTCTATCGAAATAGTAATATCACCATTCCAAGGATACTCTGTTGCCTGACTCAGACTCACTTTCTTGCCTGCTACGTTCAGATTGCTCTTGTTTGAAAGGAACAGATTAACGTAGACATTACGATCTTTAACAGCGTAGACATAACCGGGCACAGAGGGAATAAACCGGCAGATATTGCTTGGACAACAAGCGCAGCCGAACCATGCTTGGCGCTGATGCTGTCCCATCGACTCCAAGGGGTTAGGATAGAAGAAACCATTACCTTCGAGTGATACACCACTGATAAGTCCGTTGTAGAGTGTTCTTTCCAGGACGTCGTAATATTTTGACTCACCATGTAATAGGAATAGGCGGTAGTTTACATACACATTACCAATGGCTGCACAGGTCTCGCAATAGGCACTCATGTTGGGTAGTTCATAATTCTTGCCAAAGGCCTCACCGCTGGCTGTAGCACCAATGCCTCCTGTAATATATAGTTTCTTGGAGACAATATTGTCCCAAATGGTATCGATAGCTTTGATATAGTGTTGATCACCCGTAAGAGCGGCCACATCGGCCATACCGGCATACATATAGGCAGCTCGGACAGCATGACCTACAGCTTCGTCCTGTTCAACTACAGGTTTGTGGCTTTGCGAGTATTCGGTCTTAATCTCTGTCTTTCCGCGATGGTCGAGAAGGAATTTGGCAAAGTCAAGGTATTTCTTCTTGCCAGTAGCCAGATAGAGACGTGCCATGGCCATTTCTGCTATCTGGTGGCCAGGAACGACGCGCATCTGCCCGGGAAGAGGCCCCACCTCCTTACATGCCACATCAGCGTAGCGACTGGCAATGTCCAGGAACTTACGTTTGCCTGTCGCCTGCCAATAAGCTACGGCACCCTCTACCATGTGACCGAGGTTGTAAAGTTCATGGCTCAGGTCTTCCTCCTTCACCCATCGACGATCGCCAGCCCAGTGGTGAGGGTCGGCTGGGTTCTGGGTACGGGAAGTGTAGAGATAACCGTCCGGCTCTTGTGCTTTCCCAATGATATCAATGACAGAGTCACAGTAAGCCTCCAGGCGTTTATCTGGATAGGTCTGAAGGATGTAAGCAGCTCCCTCAAGCGTCTTATAGGGATCGGTGTCATCAAAAGAATAGCCCACGCCATTGACCTTAAACACTTTTGAAGGATCTTCGAGGTGTGCTGCAGCGTTCTCAAAGTTCTTGTAACGCCCTTCGCTCTCACATTTAGAGAAAGCAAGAGGAATAGTGACCTTACGACTGGCATCCAATCGTTGTCCCCAGAACGTGCCAGAGGTTATCTTGACACTCGTAAACGGAATGGGATCGATGGGGTACCCGTTCGCTGTGGTCTGTTTTTCTTGTGCGAAGGCCAACAGAATCACCATTAGCCCCAGCACCATTGTTGTTGCTCTTTTATTCATGAATTTTGTTTTTAATAGGAATATCTGTTTCATTAAAATAATTTAATAGTAGTTGGTACATCATAGGATCGTATGACTTAAGTTTGTCTCGTCTGTTTATGTCATTGTGGACTCCGTTAGCTGGATTTGAATATCGATTGCAGTTGAAGAATGATTGTACACATTCTGCAAAATACTCGTAACGGTCAGTGAGTGCATAAGTGTTTTCCCATAAATGATTCTTTTTTGCATGATTCATTACTTCATCAAGTTTTTGATTAAAATCGGGTTCTACCCCCAATAAACCAATTGTATGAATCAGATGAGCGAATTCATGGATTAATATGTTTTCTCCTTCGTAACGATCGCCAGGCAAAGCCAAGAGATTTTCTTCACCACAGCTCGAAGACAAGTCGTCCTCTGGTGCACCGCCAAATCCTCTGGCCCTTTTGTTCCAATAGGCGATATGTTCTGGTGTATCACATAAATGTGAATATTCTGGTAGGTCACAAGTTTTTTCTTGCTCACCGATGACCATTACGTGACAGCCTCGTTTTGCCATATATTGTTTGATGTCAGGACGTTTAGCCAACATGAGTGTCATAATGTCGCGTGCTTGTAGCAATGCCTCGTTTCGGACTTTTTCTGATGAGGTAATGTAGAGACCGTATGCCTCTAAATATTTTTTGTAGAAGTCTGGAATACTTTTTCCTGAAGGTACAGGCTGAATTGCACCAGACTGGAGGCATTTGAATATAATAAGAAATCCTCCGCCAGATGCCATACGGATATTTAATTTGTCGGATGCTTTGACATATTTTACTTGTATATCATAGTCCTCAGCATTATGATTTGCATTTACACCATCGGAGACGATAGTTGCTTCATAAGTTTCACTAGGATTTAAGAAGTCGAGAGACAGTTCGATTCCCTTCCCGTCCCAGTTCGCTTGTCCACCTACATACCAGTCGTTATCTTTACGGCGAGCAGTGACAATATAACTTCCTATTTGACCTTGCAAGACCCTTGTTTCATCGAATGTGTCTGGTATACTCGTTATCAAATCTGTGCATTCTTGCTCCCGCTCGTAGTTCGTGGGCGCGTCACATAGCATAGTGAAGGGAGAATCATGCAGCACGTAACAGGCCAACTGGTGACAGCGCGTACCCATTGAAACTGGGTTTTGGTAGCATTCTACCCAGTTGTTTTTCGTACCGTTACGCATGGCACCTGGTGTGAAGTCAACATTGCCTGCCATCCCTCGGATATAAGGAAAGGTCACATCGTAGCGAGGTATATCCGTTTCCTTTTTTGCCCAGCGGCACTCTTCCATTCCGAATACACCCTCGTAATTCAGAATATTTGGATAAGTGCGATTCATACCTGTGGGAGTAAAGTATCCGTGGTAGTCGAGAAACAGATGATAATGTGCACACGTCTTGGCAATGCGCTCGCCCATCTCGACAGCCGTCTGATCGTTACGGTCAAGAAAGTCGACCTTAAAACCTTTGATTCCCATCTTAGCATAGCTTTCACAAGCCTCCTTCAGGTGTTCGTCGAGCACGTTGAACACAGTCCAGAGTACAATGCCGACACCTTTCTGCTGGGCGTAGTTAATGAGATGTTTGAGATCAATATCCTTGACAGCATGCATGATGTCACCCTTGGCAGAGTCATACCATCCCTCGTCAAGCACCACATATGCGATATGATTCTTGGCGGCAAAATCGATATAATACTCGTACGTACGAGTATTGATGCCTGCTTCAAAATCGACACCCTTTAAGTTCCAATCGTTCCACCAGTCCCAAGCCACTTTGCCGGGTTTGATCCAGCTTGTGTCGCCTATCTGGTTGGCACGTGCCAAAGCATATACCAGATTGTTCGTGGGCATTTCTGTGTCCTTCTCTGTGATTGCCATCACGCGCCAGGGGAAGCAGTCCGTTCCTGCCGTCTTGGCAATATAGTTCTCAGTTTCAGCTACATAGCTCATGCCGCGCCATCTGTAGTAGGCCATTTTCTTGGGATACTTAGCAAAAGTAGCTTTTAGTTGTATGCCGTTGACCTTAAGGAACATGCCGGGATAGGAGTGCAAGTCGCTTTCAAGGATGGTCACTTTCACACCACCACTTTGTACCGTTGCAGGCAGAAAGACTGGCGTATCCTTGGCCTTGCTAAGCATGGTCTCGTCGTAGGTGTTCTGGAATGCCATAGCATAGGGGTTGTCTTTATTGGTAGAATACGAGAGCCAGGCTTTGGCGTCTTCTGGGAAAACAAAGTCGGCCGTTTCATCCTTTATAATGGTTTCTCCCTTCACTGAGTTGACGAATTTATAGGCCACGCCCTCATCATAAGCACGTACCTCCATTGTCAGGTCGCGGTCGATATATACAATGGCTTGGCGAAAGATGTCATCAAACTCAGACTGGCGGTAGAAAGGTGCCTTAACATGATGCTTCAGCACTTTCGATATTTTCACATTTTTCACCTTGAAATCACGGTCGTTGAGGTTGGCCTTGACGGAAACAACCTCTCTACCCTGCCGCGATACCTTCAGTGTGATCCCGTTGCTGATGGTCACCTCATTCTTACCATTGGGCGAAACCAATGTATAGTCCTTGGCAGACAACTGTCCACAAGTAACTATCATGCTGATGACAAGGGTCAGTATTTTTTTCATTCCTTTGTTATTCTGTTATATCGTTACTACATTATGTCACTTCACTTCACTAAGCTGTCTTGTTGCACGATTAATCATATCTCTTGTGCCACTACCGTTGCTGACATAGCGGATGACCATACCGGCATAGTTGATGGCCTCGTGCGTTGCGGCATCCTTGTGGTCGCTCTTCTTCACCTCGTCGAGCACCTGTAACAGCTCTTGCATATCCTCGAGTTCGGCAAGATTGCCAGGACGCATGGTGTTAATAACAGCATTCAGAGCACCGGCCGCTTTGTCAATTTCCTCTTGAGTATACTTGTCGTCAGAGGCTTCAAGGCAGCTCTGGGTCAACGTCATCTGCTCTGTCATGCGTGCAAAACCGTGCGGAGCCCAAGGAGCGTATTCGGGTACCTTTACTGTCAGAGCGTTCCATGCCTGCTGTTCGTCAACGCGCTGTTTGGCGATAATAAGCAGTTCACGGAGTTGCGATTTATCAATATCGGCAAGAGTACCACCAATTACACTGTTTGATGAAGGGATGTTCATGCGGAAATAATGGGTGGCGTGTTCGTCACAAGCATAGTCAGGAACAAAATTACATCCGTTCCACGTCAGCGTATATAGGTTGGCATCATAGCCCGTAATGCCTTTGGCACCATTGAGCACCACATCACTCAAGTCGCTACGCACATCAATAGTAGCTTCGTCCCAGTTTCTGATGCCCGTAGCAGCCATTACCAGTGGACCGTACATAAAGGCTCCCGTCCACATAGGCGTATACTGCGTTTTGCCATCTTCCTCGTAAGCAGGAGCCGTTTCCATCTTGTCAGGACCGAAATCGAGGTGCTTGGTGAAGGGCATCACGACCTCAACTACATCTTCCGACGACCATGTGCGTGTGGGAATCTCGACATAGCTAGATGGTTGATAGTGCTTGGCAATACTTTTGCCATTCAGTTTCACATCAAATCCTTGAGTAGCCCAGTAAGGGACACGAAGTTTCATGGCAAACCTACTCTTGGCTTCTGGTACTTGACTCTTAAGAACTTTAATTATCGACTTCTCAGCAGGCCATTGGCATTCCTGACGGATGATGACACCCTTCTGGGACCAGTTAGCCGTCGTAGGCATATATAGTGCCACCCACAGCGTATTATCGTTGACGAAGTAAACTGCCTCCTGATATTTCACGTGGTTCTCGACACCCGTACCACCACAGCAGGTAGACTGTGGAGTCTCATTACCCCAAGGTTTCGAGGCATCGATACCCACGGCATACTGGTAGACTGTCTGATACTCACGGGGATTCACTGATCCAATAATCTGATTGTAAAGCACGCGCTCGTAGTAGTCCATATAGCGTGCATCGTCAGGATTGAAGCAGTTCAGATCCTTGGTGAGCTTTGCTAAGTTATAGGCACAGCACGTCTCGTTAATAGTCGATTCAGGGACGATGTGCCCGCCCCAACTGCTGACGTTGTTTGCCATCGAAGTAATCTGTGAATAAGGCTGTCGAAACATTTCACCATTACCCACACCACCCATGGCATAGCGGTAGCGCCCCTGTATCATAGTCCAGAAATTCTGAGCCAGATTATAGTAGTACGGATTATTGTTGCTACGGAACGAGCGCAACGCACCAGTTACCATAGGTATATGCTGATTGGCATGGCGCGTACGGATGGCGTCTACATTCTTAGCTAATGGATTGAAGAATGCCGGACTGTCAAAATAGTTAGCAGCCTCTAACAGGTGGGCTTTTTCCTCTTTGTTACCAGTCATCTCCGAGAGTCGTGCCAGTGACTCCGCAATACCTCCCACTTCGCCGGCAATATACATATTCCACATTTCATGGCGGTTGCCAGGACGTGAACGACGCTCGTCCTGGCGTCCGTCGCTCTTGACGAAGGTACGATAGTGCAGTCGGTTCCACACCCACAACCCCATATCCTTAGCTATGAGCAGTGCCTTTTGGGCTGTGGTCTTGTCATCGATATAGGTGGCAATGTCAATTAGACCTGCCAGCTGTTTGTGAACCGAATAATACGGTGCCCACACCCACTCTTCATTATTGTACGCGCGATACATTTCTATCAGTACGCAGTGCTGGGCTGGAATGGCGTTCAGGTAGCCGTAGCCATACTGTTCGCAGTGCTGCTTGTAGCGGTCGAAATCCTTCCACGTACCCTGCAACTGTTTCAGTTCCTCCTCAGGGGCAAAGTCACGAGCCTCCCAATAGCGGCCTAACTTATCGTTCCACACAAAGGTCTTCTCCTGACACTCGCGCAGGACGTCAACCATCTCTTTGATGTTTTTCTTTAAGATGGCCTTCTTTGCAGGATCCTGACAACTGGCAAAAGCCATGGCCATGGCCGACATATAGTGGCCAGATCCGTGACCCTTCAGTTTCGTTGTCGGCGAGTCCCAGCCGTCGGCCACAGGATAGCCCTCTGTAGACATTCCGTATGTGTCGCGATAGTTATACAGTTGCTGTTTCACGGGCAGACTGATGAGCTGATCGATATCCAGGTCACGGTTCCATGTCAGACGGTTGTCACCGTCAATACTCACCTGGTCCAATGGCAGCGTCTCGGCCACTGGAATGTTCGAGGGCACGTGCCATGAACTGTCGGTCACACGAACCTGTGCCGTCACGGGAAAGCCGTTAGGCGTCGTATTGTCACCGATAAGGAATCCACGAACCTTATACTCTGTACCCACAGGATTGATGGAAACGTCAGCCTCTGCCATCTCTGTCGCTTCCCAGAAATTAAGCCATTTTACCTGCCGGTATTCAGCCGTGCCGTCAGCATAGGTCACCCACAACTGATAGGGTAGGCGTGGAGTACAACCTGCGGGTGCCTCTACGCTGACACTTTCAACACTCGTTATCGTGCGGTTGCCTGCTGCCCATAGCCCTATGCACACCAGTGCTGACACCAGAACCGTAACCATTCTCTTTTTCATATATTTTTCAGTCATTTTTTTTCTTCACGGTTCAAAAGTAGTAATTTATTAGGTATCAGCATAAAAAAATAGTCTAAAGTGTTTGAAATATTGTCTAATTCAATGAATTTTGCGCTATTTTGGACGATTTTGTCATATTCTTGGTCAGATTTTTCATTCGAAATCATTTAAATAACTTACCTTTGTGGCGTAAATGGTCACAAACGTCAATAACCAATGATAAAGACTGCCTTAACAACACTGCTTTTTTGCTGTTCGATGGCCCTCGTGGCTAACGACGGTGATAAGTTAATTTATGTACCTGAGGACTTGCGTGGTATGAATCTTAGAGCCGACACTTCGCAGTGGTCACTACAACGCAGCATCGAGACCCCTGACCTTATCTTTATGTGGGAGAAGGGCTTCGGACAGGACCTGAATAATCCGCCAATGCTCGAGGGCAAACCCATGGCATTCCGCCTGGACAACCTGCGCTATCGTGTACAACATTTCTACCATTTCTTCCGCGATACGCTGGGTTGGGTGACAGGCCCTTCAAAGGCTGATCGCTACAAAATGATGGTAATGGTGAACTACTCGCTCGACGGAACAGCCTACGGTGGTACCTATGATAACTTTATCGGGGCACTTTGGGTAGCCCCCAACCGCATACAGGATGTCAAGATGAACTGTATGGCCCACGAACTGGGACACTCCTTCCAGGCACAGATCATGGCAGACAGCATCGGTCAGTGCTGGGGCGGTACAGGATTTTTCGAGATGACCTCACAGTGGATGCTATGGCAGGTGAATCCTGACTGGCTTACCGACGAAAACTACCATTTTGAGGCCTTCAAGAAGCTCACTCATAAGGCATTCCTCCACATGGAGAACATCTACCATTCACCCTATGTCATCCAGTGGTGGAGCGATCTACATGGCCGGAAAAGTATTGCCGAACTGTTCCGTCAGGGACGTATCGGCGAAGATCCCGCATCTACCTATATGCGCCTTTATGGCCTCTCACAGTCGGCTTTCTGCGATGAAATGTTACAAGGCTACCAGCACTTGGTGAACTTCGACTTCCAACACGCCCGCAACGAGACACGCAGCTATGCCTGCACTTTCGATACCGAACTCAAGGCGCAGGGTAAGGGCATGCTGGCACCTGTCGACACACTCGAGAGCTATGGCTTCAACGCCATCCTTCTGGACAATCGCACAGACCTCAGTGCCCGCACATTCCGTGTGCGCGTTAACGGTAAGAACCTGCGCTACGGCTTTGTGGGTGTCACCACCAATGACGAGACGCTCTACGGAGCCGTTAATGGCAACACGTTTACCGTTCCCTCCGGACACCAGTTACGCCACCTTTATCTGGTCGTCATGGGAGCCCCAACAGTTCACGAAGGCTTCTACAACCTGAAGTTTCCCTATACATTTTCTATTAAATGCAAGAAATAAAAAACATTACAAAAATAATGAATAACAACCTCAAAACCATTCTCCTGCTGGCAGCAGTGTTATTTGCTGCCCAGAATATGAGAATCTCTGCACAAACGGCGAATCCTTACCAAGTCTATCCCCTTTACATCACTACTGACGACGGTGGAGATATTATCTCGAAAGAGGAATACAAAACCTGTAAGGTATCGCTCGACGGCAAAGAGTCGTATACCAACATCAATAGTGCTGCGGCCAGCATACGTTGCCGTGGCAACAGTAGTTTCCTATGGTACCCCAAGAAGGCCTACCGACTCAAGTTCGACAAGAAAACCGAGATGTTGGGACTGCCCAAAGCCAAGAATTGGGTGCTGCTGGCTAACTACCGCGACATCACCGACCTGATGAACACCTTTGTGTTTGCCATGGGTCAGGCCTTGGGACTGCCTTTCACCAACCACACGCGCTATGTTGAACTATATGTCAACGACAAATACCGCGGCGTCTATCAGCTTACCGAACAGGTACAGCAGAACAAGAACCGTGTCAACGTCAGCGACGAGCGCGGCATTCTGATTCAGCTCGACAAGGACGATGGTCCTGAGCTCAGCCCTGATGCAGGCGACAATTTCTGGAGCGAAGGCTACCAGATGCCCGTCTGTGTGAAATATCCCGACGACGAGTTTTTTACCTCGAACACCATCGACAGCGTCAAGAATGTCTTCGGCAAACTCGAGAAAGCCATAAAAGTACAAAACTACAATGCTGTCGAGAAAGTGCTCGACATTCCCTCGTTCATCAAGTACCTGCAAATTCAGGAGTTCGTTTATAATGTCGAACTCGACGCACCCCGCTCCGTTTATATGCATAAGGACGGTGACGGTAAGTGGTTCATGGGACCTCTTTGGGACTTCGATGCCGGCTACGATTTCGACTGGGGCAATATGTATGGGCATGACTTCTTTGCCGACTATACCGAGCTCGTCATGGGTACCAACCCCTTGCGTCGCAACGGCAACTACCCCTATATGCCACGCTTCTTCACCGACCTCTTCGGATGTCGTGAGTTTGTTCTGCAATATAAGGAGCAATGGGATGCCTGCAAAGACACCCTAGTCACCTATGCCTGGAACGAATGCATGAAGTATGTCGAGCAACTACGCACCTCAGGAGCTCTGGAGCGCGAGGCCAAACGCTGGCCTATTGCCGGCAAAAACTTCGACACTGAACTGAATAAAATGGAGACCTGGATTAAGAACCGTCTGAAACATATCAACTACGTTAATGCCGGCATACCCGTACCGGCAGAGACATTGTCAAATAAGAAAGTTTATATCCCCGAGGAGTGGCGCTGGAATTCAGGCCTCTATAAGGAGAGCGACCCCGACGGCCAGTACGTGTGGTCGAAGACACGCTCCATGGAGTCAGCCAATGTCATACTCTTTTGGGACAACGGCTACACTTGCAATCCCAAGGACCTTCCAAAGGATGACTTCTACTACGTCGACATGGACTACCTGCTTCAGCAGTGCGAGGATTACTACGAGCTTGAAAGCACGAAATTGGGCTTCGTAGACCCCGAGATGTCTAACGTGGCTAAATACAAGATGATGGTGCTCATGAACCACACCACCGAGTGGACCTGCTACGGCGGCGGTTACGACTTTGTCATCAACGCCCTGTGGCTCAACCCCGCCACCTGCAAGCCCGTAGGCTCAGCCGTAGCCCACGAGGTAGGTCACTCATTCCACTATATGTGTTTCGCTGAGCATAGCGGTCACCAGAACTCCGATACCGACAATACCGGTTTCCACCTGCAAAACGGTATCGGCCAGACCATTTGGGAGACTACCGCCAACTGGCAGTCGTTGCAGAGTTTTCCACAGGAATTCTTCGACATGAGCTATATGTCGGCCATCTACAACCGCAGCCACAATTACGCCTTCAACCATGAGTGGCACCGCTACCAGGCTTTCCCCTTCATCAGCTACCTCACCGAGAAATACGACGACATCACCACCGTTGCACAGGTGTGGAACACGCCAATGGAGGGTCAGCAACAGGGCAAGGCATCCGATTTCAATATGGCACTGATGAAGTGTAAGAACCTCTCGGTCAGCGATCTCTATAAGCTGCATTTCGACTTCGCATGCCACGCCGTCACATGGGATATGACAGTCTGCAGTCCCTATCGTAGTGACTCGCATATAGGCAACTTCGTCTACAACTGCATCCTCACCAACGACGATGCGTATCAAGTGGCACTTTCAAGCTGTCCACAGGGCACGGGCTACAACGTCATTCCCCTACAAGTACCTGCCGCTGGTACGGAAGTGAAATTTAATCTCACGGCACTGAATCCTGGTGCTGAATTGCTGGACAACGACCCTGGAGAGTATCTCGACGGAGAGTCGAAATATGTGCGCCTTGAGTCCGATGCCAACGGCAAGCGCCGTTATCAGACCTCTTCACAAGGCAATGCCACCTGGCGAGGCTTCCGCATGGGCTTCGTAGTCCTGATGGACAACGGCACCACCCAGTATTTCTCTGAAGACAGGGTTTACTGTCAGGGACGTGGTACAAAGACCGAATCGTATGCCATCACCTTGCCCGAAGGTGTCCGTCGCCTGTGGGCTGTCGTAGCCCCGGCATTGAAGGACTATATCTGTCACCGTTGGGACGACAAGATTGCCGATGACGATATGTGGCCTTACCGCTTCACGCTCGAAGGTACCGATATTGGGGGCAGTGCCACTGTGTATGCCGATGCCACTATTGATGGCCGTGCCATTGCCGACATCACCTACGAATACGATGTCCACTTCCCACTCGACAATAGCCAGTATGGCTACACGGGTGTGACTGTCAACATCAGCGGGCGCAATGCCGCTGCCCTGGGCACTGCTTTCCAGATGCAGCCTACCGCCATTAACGACAAGATGCAACAATGGGACGAGCGTGGTCCGCAAAACGGCAAAATCTGTCTCTATGCTGCCAATCCCGACGGTTCGCTGGCTCAGTCTGGCAGCACCGCCAATGGCTATGGCCACTGGTTTAGTGCCGATGGCAAAGTGTCGGGTTACAACGACGGTTATTTGTTCTCTGAGTTCGCTCCCTCACAGCTTTCGTTCACCATCGGCCAGTATCCGGCCAAGAGCACCGAGGGCTCGCAGTACACCATCCGTCAGACCCTGCGTTACCGTAAGAATGCCAAGACATTTGCCAACGCCAACTTCATCTTCCACGTCACTGTGGGTGACACTGCGGCTGACTATACGCTCCGCTCTGTCAACTATGCCGATCCCACCACAGGAATCGACACCATAGAGCGTTCGATGTCCGGCGTTCAGTGTCCCACGTATAATCTGCAGGGTCAGCGTCTCACCCAGCCCCAGCGTGGCATCAACATCATCAACGGTCGCAAGGTGATTATCAAGTAAACATATAGTGATCATGGTAAAGCATTTCTTGTGCGTTCTGCTTCTCTCTGCAACGGTGGTCGCAGAGGGGCAGACCGGATACACCCAATGGAACACACCCTCAGCGGGAAATCCTTTTGTTCCCGGCTACTTTGCCGACCCCACCATCCGTAAGTTTGGCGACACCTATTACCTCTATGCTACTACCGATGGCACGGGCAACGGCTACGGTCCTGCACAGGTGTGGGTGTCCTACGACTTCCGCAACTGGAAGAATATCGTCATGAACTGGCCCACCACCGAGGTGGTATGGGCACCTGATGTCGTTCAGCAGCCCGACGGCACCTACCGCTATTTCTATTGCGAGCCGTGCGTCATCAGCATTGGCCAAAGCACGTCGCCCATCGGGCCGTGGAACAACATCCTAGGCCGTGAAGACGCCATCATGGTGCCCGACCGCTACGTCCACAATGCCATCACTCTCGACCCGCAGCTGTTCCGCGACGATGACGGCTCAGAGTATCTCTATTTCACCACCTGGGGTATCTATAAAGGCTTCGGCTGTGGAGTGGCTAAACTAAACAAGGCGGTAGCAAATTCTCAATTCTCAATTCTCAATTCTCAATTCCACGACGCCCGGTTCTGGAATGAAAACGACCCCTTCCCCATTGCAGCCGACACGTTCTTTTCTGAAAAGAAACTCATACCCAACGATGAGCTGAAGGATATCTTCGAGGCGCCCTATGTTTTCAAGCGTAACGGCATCTACTATTTCACCTACTCATCCGGCTCGTGTCACGACGACACCTACCGCGTGCAGTATGCCATATCGAAAACAGGCCCTATGGGTCCCTTCGAATATAAGGGCTGCATTCTGAAAACCAATGGTGATGGCTCCATCCACGGTCCTGGCCACCACAGCGTTCTCGTTGAAGACGGCCGTTACTACATTGTCTACCATCGTCATAACCTTCCGCGTTCCGTTCACGGCTTCAACCGTCAGATAGCCATCGATGAGATGAAGTTTGATGCCAATGGCGATATCCTTCCCGTCGAGCCCACCCACGGAGCCCCTCTAGCGACTGAAAAGGGTACTGTCAATCTTGCCTATCAGGCCAAAGTGACGGCTTCCTCGTACTACGACGAGTGGTTCCGGCCTGAATATGCCGTCGATGACAACAACGCCACGCTATGGAAGGCTTCCGCCACCAACTGGGGACAGAATGGTGGTCGTCATCACGACGAGTGGCTCCAGATCGACCTGGGCAGCAAGCAGCGCTTCAATGAGATCTGGACGCAATTTGAATACGCCACCTTCTTCTATCAGTATAAGGTAGAAACCTCTGTAGATGGACAGACATGGACGCTCTTTGCCGACCGTATGCAGAGCACGATGCAAGGCTCGCCTATGATCGACCGTGGCAATGTCAAAGCGCGCTACATCCGCATCACCATTGCCGATACACAGAAGAACGGCCACATGCCTGCCATCTGGAATGTAAAGGTTTGGAAGCAGGCGCCTTTGTTGCCTCCCGACCCCACCGAGACCAATGATGCTTATCCAGGCATGCATAAAAAAGACGTGAGTCCTCTGCAACGTACCGCTGCCGTCATTGGCTTTGATATGTCTCATGAGGCAAAGCAACGTCAGGCGCCCTTTGATGTGACGGAGCTGAATGGCTTCAAGGCCAACAAGCCCATCCACGCTCGCGTGAAAGATGGTCGCTGGGCCCTCTTCTTCAACGGTTCGCAGCGTTTGACCAGCAACGCGCCCCTGCCTCAGGAGTTCTGCTATAACGCGCCTTATACCATCAGTGCCTGGCTGTTGCAGACCGAGGGTGGGGCAGTGGCCACCGTGGCCTCGCTGTCGCCGTCGCATGCCGATCTGGCCACAACCGAGTTCCGTTTGGGCAGCGATCCGCGTACGGGTCTCATCTGTCACAATGGCTCGTTTGAGAGCTATGGAGCCCCCGAGGCCATCCAGAAGGCCATCGGCTCATGGCATCAGTGGACTGTCACTTTCGACGGATGGATGGAGCGCGTCTATCTCGACGGCCAACTGATTCATGAGCAGAACAATTTTATGATGGTCCGGCCTGACGGCCCTGTCAGCATCGGTGCCGACGGCAGTGGTGCCAACAATTTCCGAGGCTATATCAGTAGTCTGAACATCATGCCCTACGCTCTCTCTGCTGCCGACATCCGTTCGTCGTATGAGGTTCAAAGTTCAGAGCAGTTCAAAGTTCAAAGCTTGGGTGATGAACCTTTCGATGAGAGCGATCCCGACAGCCGTTTCACGCTGCCAACCACGATGAAGCCCGTCGTTCAGCAGTCTTCACTGCACCTCTCGGCCAAGGGTGGTTCTTTCAACGACCATCCGTGGGAAGATGGTGCCCAACAGTTGAAAGAGATAGAAGGCGATTTCGTTATCATGGCCACCATTGCCGATATGGAAGGTTTGCAACAGCATGCCGTCAAGGGCTACAACGAAGTCGGCATTCTGGTATCTATTCCCTCCCCTCAGCAGGGAGGAACTATGGAAGAGTCGGTATTTTACCAGCTCGGCGCCTTCCCGCTCTACAACTGCGGCAATATGTTCACCATCCTTTCGCGTCATGGTCGCCCGCAGTATCCCAACTACAGAGGTTACGAATTCGACCGTATCATTCAGTTCGAGCGTCGTGGCAACAAACTCTTCGCACGCACCAGTCGTGATGGGCAGACTTGGAACAATATGCCTGGCTCGCCTGTTGATGTGACCAGTCCCAAGCTTGCCGTCGGCGTCTATCAGACCACCTACAACGACAACACCTCGTGGGGTGAACTCAGAGACATTGTCATATATAATTAGGAATATTATGATTATCAATAGCAATAAGATGCATGCAGTGAAGGTGGTCGGCATAGTCCTGTTTTTCACTTTTCACTTCTCATTTCTCACTATAAGCGCTCAGGGCACTCTCGACGATTATCGTCGCGCCAACAGTCTGCGTACCACTTATTCGGGCAAGACCAAAAATAGCGGTGTGCGTGTGCATCTTGTCCCGAGCACGCATCGCTTCTGGTACTCCGTATGGAACGGCAATAAGGAGGTCTACAAGGAGGTCGATGCCGACAAACGCACCGTCACTCTACTTCCCGAAAATCCTGAGCTGCCACAGCCACCACGACCCTCCGACGGCAAACCCGAGCGCCACTGGATGGAAGTGCCCGACGAGAAGGACGGCGTCCAGCGCACACCTGACGGCAAGGACAGCATCTACCATAAGGATAACAATCTGTGGTTCAGTGGTCGTGTGCTGACCACAAACGGAACCCCAGACAACTACTATTCATCGTGGGGCTCGTTCTCACCCGACGGGCGCTACTATGCTACCGTGCGCATAAAGCCCGCCCCGAAGCATTACGTCTACTATATTGAGTCGTCACCCAAGGGTCGCACCGAACCCATTCTTCATAAACAGGAGTATGCTAAGCCCGGTGATTCGCTGAATTATCGTGTGCCCGTCATCATCGAGGTGGCTACGGGGCGTGTCGTAGAGCCTGCCACCACACTTTTTGCCCATCAGTATGAGGTGACGATGCCTCGGTGGGACAAGAATGGGCAGACTATCACCTTTGAGTTCAACGAGCGTGGTCACAAGACTTATCGCGTGCTGGAGATGGACTTGCAGGCCAATGTTCGCATCCTTATCGAAGAGACGGACCCACGCTACGTCAACTACACACGTCAACGTCGTATCGACCTTGAAGATAGTCGCCACATCCTATGGACTAGCGAGCGCGACAACTATAACCATATCTATCTTTACGACCGTGGGCGCGAGAGCCAGGAGAGCCGCTTGGTGCGTCAAATCACAAAGGGCGAGTGGAACGTACGCGAAATCCAGCATGTCGACGAGAAGCAGGGCGTCATCTACTTCTCTGCCTGTGGTATGAACAAGCAGGAAGATCCGTACTTGATACATTACTATAAGATTCGTATCGATGGTAAGCAGTTGACCTGCCTCACGCCCGAGGAAGGCCACCATAGCGCTACGTTCACCGATGACTTTACCTACCTGATTGACACCTACTCGACGGTTACTAATCCCCCCGTCAGCGTGCTACGCTCCGCCAAGGACGGACGCATCCTTAAGACCCTCGAGACGGCTGACATCACCGACCTTTTAGCATCCGGCTGGCGCGCCCCAGAAGTATTCGTAGCCCCCGGTCGCGACGGCATTACCCCCATGTGGGGCATCATCCTGCGTCCCTCTAATTTCGACCCTACAAAGAAGTATCCTATCATCGAGTATATCTACTCAGGTCCTGGCGACCAGTACGTTCCCAAGTCGTGGCGTGAGTGGTACTGGGGTATGGCCGAACTTGCTGAGCTCGGATTCATTGTCGTACAGCTCGATGCCATGACCACCTCGTGGCGTTCAAAGGATTTTGAGGCCGTTTGCTACAAGAACCTCAAGGATGCCGGTTTCCCCGACCGCAAAGCGTGGATTAAGGCCGCTACCCAGAAGTATTCCTATATCGATGCCGACCGTGTTGGTATTTATGGCTGCTCTGCCGGAGGACAGAACGCCCTTGCCGCCGTACTCTTCCACGGCGATTTCTACAAGGCTGCCTATGCCGCCTGTGGCTGTCACGACAACCGCATGGACAAAATATGGTGGAACGAGCAGTGGATGTCGTATCCTGTAGACAGCAGTTATGTTGCCTGCTCCAACGTTGAAAATGCTTGGAGACTTGAACGACCGTTAATGCTTGTGGTTGGCGAGATGGACGATAATGTGGATCCAGCATCTACAATGCAGGTGGTAAACGCCTTGGAAAAGGCAGGAAAGGATTTTGAACTTGTTGTCATTCCTGGAGCTCGTCATACAATGGGTGAGGCTTTTGGCGACCACAAGCGTCAGGATTTCTTCGTGCGCCATCTCCTCGGTGTCAACCCTCCGCAGTGGAAAGATTTAAGATGAAATAATAGTTGATAGAAAGTTAGTAATAAATTAGTAGAAAAAAGACCTTAATAATCAATCTCGGGCAGCACCATAAGTGCTGCCTTTAAATTTCTCCATTTATTCATTTTTTATTTTCCATCTTCCATGAATCTTCTATTCCCCCTTTGTTTATGCTAACTATGCATATGGAAGAGACCTATTTCTCTTCCATAAGTCTTCCATATTATTTAGTCATCGATTTTTCTAGTCTTTAATTTGGGGAATAGGCGAGTTGGTCGAATAACCTAGCGTTCTTGCGCAATAACCAGCCATTATTGCGTAATAACCCGTCATTATCAGAAAAGAAGTGGCACTTATCATCCATTAAGATGGACTTATTGACTCGTTCGAATAGCTCCTTATCCCTATAAGAGATTATCTGAACAGTTCAAAAGGACTATCCGAATGACTCAAAGGAACTATCTAAATGAACCAAAGGTGTCCCAAAATATGGAAGAAGGATGGAAGAGAAATTAGTCTCTTCCATATTCTGTAATATTGATAAACACAGGCATACTAGACGGATTTATGGAAGTGGAAGTCTTTAAATAGAGAAAAAAAACGATGGGCTGAACAATCTCAGCCCATCGCTTTTATACAATATTTGTTTTATTTCAAAACAATCTTAAGCTTTATTCTTACTTAATCACAACCTTCTTGCCATTGATAATGTAAAGGCCCTTCTTAGCGACCTTGACCTGACGGCCCTGGATATCGAAGATGCGCGCGTCCTTGACATCGGTCTTGATGGTGCTGATACCAGTCTCACGTTTCTCGTACTGTGCCTTAGAAGCGAGCTTAACGTAGTAGACGTACTGCTTGTTGCTAACCTCGAAGCAGAACTGTGCGTCGACGAGGAAGTCCTCAGCAACAGGATCGTTGCTAGCGGTCTCTACGATAAACTTGTCTCCATCCTTCTTGATGGTGAAGAAGATGTTGCCATAGCCGTCGTAGTTGCCATCGTTGCCGAAGCTCAGACCGTCCTCGCAGCTCTTACCCTCACCATAAGTACCGTTGGCCATACCGCGGAGGTACTTGTTCTCGGCCTTCAGCAGGTCATCAGTGGTGACACCGAGAGCCTGAGCAGCCTTAGCCAGGTCGATGTCGACAGACATACCCTCTTGAACAGGCAGCCATACTGTCTCCTCGCCAACCTTTTCCTTCTGCTCGAGGGTCTCTACGAAGCTAATCTGGATGTTGACGGTGATCATCTTGTTGGTTTCCTCGTTGACCAGGAAGAGCGGAGCTTTCCAAACGTCGCCAACAGCGGGCTGGTTGGGCATCTGACAACCCTGGAACTTACCGTCGGCATAGACAACGCCCATGTACGAACTATTGCCCCATGTCGTCTTGTGGCCTTCCTTTGACATCCAGAATCCGGGATTCGGGTCGCAGTTCCACTCCTTGGTGTAATCGCCCTTGATGGCGGCTACGGAGTCGGGAAGGAGTGCATAGAGCACGGGTGCGCTGGTGCCCAGGAGTGCCTCGATGTCTTCAACGGCGATGTTGCCGATTTCGCTCATGGTGTACTCATTGTTGAGCAGCTGCTGCACGGCGAAGGTGCGCGATGCTACGCTCTCGAAGTTGAACTCCTGCTTCTGCGGCTCGACGATCTTGAGCGTGATAGTGAAGGGATAGTACTTGGTTCCGTTGACGAAGTTGAGCGTGGCGCTCACCTCGTCGCCCACGTTGAGTGCGTCGGGGAACTGTCCCACGTTGACCACGCTCCAGTCGTTGGCGGTAGGCGGCTCGATGAAGAATACCGATCCTGCGCCCCATGCCACGGTTGTGCCAGCGCTACTGAGCCACCATCCGCCGTTGTTGGCAGTAGAGCTTCCGAAGTTGTCCTTGTCGTCGAGCACGATGACGCCCAGTGCGCTTGTCTCGCAGCCCAGTGCGGCAGCGATGGTCTCAACGTCGATGCTGACCTGTTTGGCTGTGTAGGTGCTGTTGGGCTCTGCCTCAACGACGGTTGAGCCTTCGCCCACCTTCTCGTAGTCGGCCAGACCGTTGCCCTGCTCCTTCTCGATTAGTTTCAATGTATACTTGATGAGATAAGCTTGAGTGCCATAGACAATATAAACGTTGGCAAACCAAGTCTCGTTGTCCTTACAAGAACCGGGATATTGACCCAGCGTAACTGCCAGGGTATCGTCAACAGCATTGTAGGTGAAGTTGTTGAGGTAGAACTTGTCGACGTCGCCCCAACCTGCAGCAGACACCTCACCGTCTTTCTCGCCCTGGGCATTGTCAACAGGACGGAACCAGAAACCGTGTCCCTCACCAGTAGGAGTATTGGTCAGCGAGTCTTTCTTCATGCCGCCACCCTGCTCAACGTCAGCGGTGTTGTACCAGGTAGTATAGAGTACTTTGCCAATATTTTCGGCCATGCCTTCCTTATTGGTAATGCCCAGCAGTGTGAGTGCATCCTTGACGCTGACCTTCACCTCGTCGCCGCTGTAGTCGCCACGAGGATACTGTTCGATAACCTTCTCCTGCTGGCCCACGATGGTCAGATCTGCCCATTTCAGGGTAGGATCGGGCACATCGAAGGCGGGCTTGTCAATAACGTTAAGCGTCAGTGCAAAGGTAGCCTCCTTGTCGTTGAACTTCAGTTTGATAGTGGCTGTACCCTTGTCGCCAGCCTGCATCTTCTCAGGCATCTGGCCACAATAGAAGGCGAAAATGTCGTCGGCAGCACCCTCGATGTTGGGGCTGATAAAGAACTTGGCGTTGTCGCCCCAGCCTACAGGTACACCCTCGGCATTAACCCAGAAACCATGGGCATCAGCCTCGGTGGCAGCAGTCCAAGGAGTGTCCTGATCACCGACAACTGCATAAAACAGAATGGGGTCGGGCGTTTCAGCCTCAATGTAAGTCTTGATAGCAGCAGACAGGGTGGCAGCATCGGTGCCAAGCGTGGTAGCTACCTCAGACAACTTAAACTCGGCAGCTTTGGCTGAGTAGTCAGTAGTGGGATACTGCGTAATCTCACCCTTGAACTGAGCCTGTGCCTGGACGCCTGTCAAGAGACAAACGACTGCAAGAAGCAGATTCTTCATACGAGTAATAATCATACCATAAACAGTTTAATTAATAATATAGATAATAATAAAAGTAGTATCCGAGTCTGGATAGTGCAAAAGTAGGATTTTTTGTGGGAAAAAACAAGGAAAACGAGCAAAATAATCGTGCTTTAGACGATTTTTTTAGCTTTTTGGACAATAGTTATATTTGGGGGTGAAAAACATTACTTTTTTCAAAATTAATTGTGATTTTACTTGCAGGGAAAAATAAAAAGACCTAACTTTGTAGCAAATTCAATACCCTACTAAAAGAAAAAACTAACAAACCGATGAGACATCATAAATTGTCTGCAAGAGTATCGACCACTTTCTTGGTGCTGCTGATGGCTGTAACGGCTGTCGGACAGACGGTGACCAACCTTGCACTGAAGGCAGTTGTCAACGCATCAGTGAACAATAGCAGTCAAGATCTTAAACCTCTGAACGACAACCGCTATGCTATGAGCGTGAAATACTGGAGTAATGACCAAGGTGAGAACCATTGGGGCGAGGAGGCCTACGTCGAGATGGCGTGGCCCCAGCGCCAGAGCATCCTGGAAGTACGTGCCCACTGGGCTAACAATGACGACAATATACTGTTACCCACCGAGGCTTACGTGAGTTGGTGGGACGGCAATGCTTGGCAACGCGGCGACAATTTGGCAGCCCCTGGTGAGCGCCAGCTGTCGACGACGAGTGTTACTATTGCTACTGCGCGCATACGTATTTATATAAGAGGTATACGCGCATGTGGACTGCGTGAACTGCAACTGATGGGGCATGTGGATCCCACAGACTACTACCAGTGGCCTGCCTATCAGCCGACACTGAACTACGACTTCCGTTGGGAGTATCCTACCCTGTCGGCTCCTACGAAAGGTCGTCTGCCCGAAGGTATGACTGTAGCCCGCGAGAAACACGGTGAGTGGTGGAGCGTGGCTGTAGGCCCTACGGCCAACAAAGCTATTACCGACACGGCCATGGTGCTGCTGGTGAAGAAGATGGACGAAGACTTTAAGTACTTCCGCGACGTATTCGGATGGCCTCCCGATAAGCGTGCCCGCAACGGATACTACAGCCAAATATACGGCTACGGCAGTGGCATAGGCACTGACGGTGAGCCAAACACCGCCCTTGGCGGCTGGCAGAGTGCTACGTGGTACAAAGGCGAGTCATGGCCGATGGTGCTGCTGAGTTACTATCCCATTGCCTCGTTCGATCCGAAATGTACATATAATGATGCCGTGGCACAGCAGAATGCCTGTGTGCACGAAGGCATACACGCCACTTTTGCCGATCTGGAGGGCTGCAAGCAGAGCTCGTGGTTCCATGAAGGAGGTAATACGTGGCTACAGGGCGAGGCCGAGCTGGAAAAGAGCGGTAAGACGCCTGAGAGCATGGGATGGCTGAGTGCGGGCAATATGATAGCCCCGTTTATGCCCATAGAGTGCTATTCGGGTTGGTTGCTCGACGACAGTTTCGGTGGTCCGGCAGCAGAGGGTGTGAACATGTATGGCAACAACGGTCAGATATGCACGTGGCGCAAACTGCTGGGCGGCGTGCAATACGGTGAATTGTTTCCCCACTTCCTGAGCGAGATTATGGGTCGCGGAGCTATTCCCTGGATATGGCGTTACTGCAAGGAGCGCGTGCTGGAAGGTATGGCCGATTCGTTAGGCGAGCAACAGATGCGCCATATGATACTGGAATACCGCGTACGTCAGGCAATGGTCGACGTAGGACAGTGGTCGAAGGCTTGCCGCAAGCTTCTAGACGACAACTGGCTGGTATCGCTCGAACAGGAGTGGAGTCCCTATTGGAAGAAGGTGGAGCCATGGAAGGCTACCCCCTATGCCAATATGTACAAGTGTGACGAGGTGGACAGCGTCGGCTGGTGGAAGCCCGAATGGCGTACTACGCCAGGATGGAGCGGAGCCAACCAGATACCTTTGCACGTGAGCGGTGGGAAGGACGACGTGATCAGCGTCTACGTAAAGCCGTTGGGTAAGAATATGACGTCGATGCTGTGCTACCGCACCAAACGCGGCAAGATATATTTGTCGCAACCCTTGGAGGGTGAAGGCGAAGTGCTGATGCAACTGCAGGAGTCGCCGGCCAACAACGTGGTGATACTGGTAGTGTGCAACACCGACTATATTTATAAAGGTGAAGAAACCCGGAAGACACATTTTGACTACCGTCTGAAAATGGGCACCAACGTTTACCAGCCCGCCAAGGCGCAGATAAAATGGTATGCCTACCCCACGACATTGCGCGACCCTGACTTTACCAAACCCGCTACAGGCATTGAAACTATTGACTTGGGAGAGGAGAACAATGCCAACAAGGCTGTAACATTTAGCGTGAGCCCCAGTCGTACGGTGGTTGCCCGTGGCGAGACCATAGAGATAAACATTACAGCTGCCACACAGTGGCAGGTGCCTGTACGTCTGGTAAACAGCAGCGGTGCGGTGGTCTATCAGCAAAGCCTGCTACGCAATGGCAGCTACGAGATCCCATCAGGCATTACGCCTGGACTATACATCCTGCAGGCTCAGAACGGCAACGAGAAAGCTAGTGTGAAAATGATTATAAAATAAAAAATAATAAAACATGAAAATGACTAAAAAGCTAAGCAATCTGGCAGCGTGTTGTCTGGTAGGCTGTGCCCTGGGGGCAGGTCTGACGGCATGTAGCGAGAAAGACGAGCTGATGGAGCAACCGTCATGGCTAGGCAATTCCATCTACGAACGGTTGGGCGAAGAGGGAGGCTACACCTACACGATGCGCCTCATCAACGACTTGAACCAGAAGGAAGTGCTGAGCCAGACGGGTTCGAAGACGCTCTTTGTGGCCAGCGACAGCATCTACGACGCGTTCTTTAAGACCAATTCGTGGGGCGTGAGAAACTACGAGGCGCTGTCAGAGGCTCAGAAGAAACTGATTTTCAACAGCAGCATGGTGAACAATGCTTACCTTATTGAGCTGTTAAGCAGTGTGAGCGGCCCGAAGCCCTTGAAGGGTCAGTGTATGCGTAGGCCAACCGCAACGTCGGTATTCGATTCGGTGACGACCATCAGTCCTGCGGCGATGCCCAACACACCCTATTGGGCCCGACACCGTGAGGCTGGCAAACCCATCGTATTGCTGCGTGATAACACAGCGAAGCCAATGATACATTTTCTGCCGGTATTCATGCGTACGAACAAGATTACCGACCAGGATCTGACGACGCTGACCAACGGTGTGTCGACGTCGACGGGTGACGCCTGGGTGAACGGCCACAAGGTGACTGAGCGAGATATTACCTGTAAGAACGGATATATTCACAAGGTGAACGGACTGCCGACCGCTGCCAACAACATGGCGGAAATCGTACACGCACACCCTAATATGTCGCGATTTGCCTCGCTGATAGACCGTTTCGCGGCACCATTCTACGACGAGGCTGCCACGAAAGAGTACAATCGTCTGTACAACAACGAGGAAAAAGTGTATGTACTGAAGTACTTCTCGTCGAACAGCAACGTCAAGGATTACCCCGACTCAGAAGGTGGTGAGCTGAATACCGACCCTGATGGACGTAGCGTAGACGCGCAGTTGGCCTTCGACCCAGGATGGAACCAGTATATGTACGCATCCAACGGTCGTGATCTACACTACGACGCCGGTGCCCTGCTGGTACCCACGAACGAAGCCTTGGACTATTGGTGGAACCACGACGGCAAGAGTCTGCAGGACATGTACGGCTCGTGGGAGAATGTGCCCATGCAGGTGCTGGTGGAGATGCTCGACATTGATTTTGTACGCTCGTTTATTGAGAGTGTCCCGTCGAAGTTCAGCAATATTGTAGACAACACCAACAAGGTGCCCATCGGCATTACTACCGCCGACGTAGACTCATGCTTCATGGGGTGTAACGGTGTGGTATACCTGCTCAACCGCGTGTTCACTCCGGCAACGTACAGTTCGGTGGCGTTCCCCGCATTGGTGCATGAGAACACGATGAACATTATCTATTGGGCCATCACAAACCTGGATTTCAAACCCTACCTGAACTCAATGGACTCGTACTACAGTTTTATTATACCCACCAACGACGCCATGCTGACCTACGTGGACCCCGGTACCTATGGCAACCCGTCGTCGATACTCTATGAATTCTACTGGGACGATGTGCGCAAGACCGTCGGAGCCCACCGCTTTAACTACGATGTGGAAAGCGGCACAAAGATGGAAGGCGAAGTGGTGGACGCTACCGACGAACAGGTAAAGAACCGTCTGCGCGACCTGTTGGACAACCTGATTATCGTAGACTCCCTAGAGAGCGGACACCAGTATTACATCACCAAGGGCGGCAGCACACTGCGCGTGGCCAATGCTGGACAGGCAGGCACCATGACCATTGAGGGCGGACTGCAGATAGAGACTGGCACCCCCATAAAAGTGACAACCATCTACGACCAGACAGAGACAGGTAACGGTAAGAGCTATGTGGTTGAAAGCCAGCTGCCTATGGGCGGCCGCAGGTCGCTCTACGCTCTGCTGAACGGCCGCGAGAACTGCTCGGCATTCTTCGACCTGCTGACCAAGGGCGGTGGCGCGAACACCCTGCTGAAGAATCGCATGGGCAGCTACACATGTGCCGACTATAACTGTTCGTTGTTCGATGCCTACAACTACACGGTATATGTACCCTCCGACAATGACATCAAGGCCATGCAGGATAAAGACTACCTGCCGACATGGGAAGACTACGAGGCACTATCCGACACCAACGGTGTATGGCGCTCTATAGCGAAGGACGCCACCCTGTTGCGTCAGGCCCGGAAGATTGTGAGTGAACGCATCATGAACTTCGTGAAGTACCACATACAGGACAACTCCATCTATGTGAGTGGCAACCCCGTGAACGGCACGAAGTATGAGACGTCGACCCTGAACGCAAAGAACAAGCGATTCTACAATGTCCGTGTGACGGCCGACGACTACGGCATGAGCATTACCGACCAGACGGGTAACACACGTCACGTGGTAACCACCAGCAAGGATACATACAATCTGATGGGACGCGAATACTGGCTCAATGTGCCACGCAACAACACCAACCATGGCGAGATGATCTACAACGCCAGCGACGTGGTGGTACACTGCATCGACGGTCCGCTGATCTACGATGCCAGTCAGCAGACCAACTGGAAGCAGGAAGTGACAGCGTTGCTGGAAAGTGAATAGTGAATAGTTAAGAGTGAGAAAGGATTGCAATATGAAGAAACTGACATATTTAATTTTTATTATCTGTTCGCTGCTATTCAGCCTCAACGTCAATGCACAGATTACCAACGTGCACGGCTCGGTGCGCGACGATATGGGCGAGCTGATGGGCGCATCGGTATGCGAGATTGACGGCAACGAACGTATTATCGAGGCTACCACCACCGATCTTAACGGTAACTTCACCCTGAAAATACGTAATCCCAAGGACAAACTGAGGTTCAGCTATGTAGGCTACAAGACGCTGACAATGGCCATCGACCGCAACAGCTATAAGGTCACCATGCAGTCGGCAACCACCCTGCAGGAAGTGACGGTGAAGTCGAAGAAACGCCTGAACAGCGGTGGTCTGGCCATTCCTGAGCGAGAGATATCGTATGCCACACAGACCATCGACATGAAGGCCTTTGAGGGATTGGGAATGACCACCGTCGACGAAGCCCTACAAGGACGTATAGCCGGACTAGACATCGTGACCAACTCGGGTAATCTGGGAGCAGGAACCACCATGCGCCTGCGCGGTGCATCGTCCATCTCCACACTGTCGAGTTCGAACCCCCTTATCGTGGTCAACGGCAACACATGGAACGTAGACATGGCCAACTTTGACGCATCCAACGCCAACGACGAGCAGTTTGCACAGTTGTTGAACGTGAATCCCGAGGATATTGCCAGCATCACCGTGCTAAAAGATGCCGCCGCAACGGCTATCTACGGTTCGCAGGGTGCCAACGGCGTGATTGAGATTACCACCAAGCGTGGTTCGCGCGGAGCCCCCAAGGTGACTTACTCGCTACGACTGACTGGAACCTACCAGCCCAAGGGCTACGAGATGCTGAGCGGCGACGACTACACCATGCTGCTGAAGGAGAGCTACTTCAATCCCCAGCAGAACGATGCAGCCTCGAATATTCGCGAGTTGAACTACGACCCGACATTCTCGGAATTCGAACAGTATAACAACAATACCGACTGGGTGGACGCCATCACGCAGTTCGGCCTGCGCCAGAACCACTACCTGTCGGTCACCGGTGGCGGTGAGAAGGCCACCTTCCGCATCTCGGGCGGATACGATCATGAGACTGGCTCCATCATCGAACAGCGGCTCAACCGCTTCTCTACCCGTGTGGCGCTCGACTACTATGTCAGTGAGCGTATCAAGATCTCCACCAACTTTGCGCTGACCTATACCGACAACAAGAAAAACTACCGGCCTGACGATCAGGACCTGCTGACCATTGCCTATAAGAAGATGCCAAACATGAGTATCTATGAGCAATATCCCGTAGGAAACGCCCTGCAAGGTCAGAATACCGGCCACTACTACACTATGCTGCAATCGGCCAACTCAGTGTTCGACGGCAACCAGAAGTCGTACCCCAATCCCGTGGCCGTAGCCAGACTGGCAAAATACGACGACCGCACGTACGATATCACACCAGAACTGGAGTTGAACTATCGTCTGCTGGGTATGGACGAAGAGCACCACCAGTTGAACTGGCAGAGTCGCGTGTATATGAACATCTTCAACGAATACGTCGACCAGTTCTATCCCCAAGAGCTTGTCACCGTGTCGTGGAACAACGGCGTCAACAAATCCTATACTGCCAGCACCAAGAGTGTGGCATTCAACACGAAGCAGACGCTGACCTACATACCCCACTTCCGCAACCGCGACCACTCCCTCATGGCCATGGCCCGTTTCGAGCTCACCAGCGGATCGTCCAACGGTCAGTCTACCAATGCCGAGAAACTGGCTTCGGGCGGCATCACCACGCCCATCGGTGGTGGGCGCGTTACGGGCATGGGCTCCAACTATAGCGAGTGGCGCTCGATGTACTACACCTTCTCGACCCACTACGCCTACAAGGGCCGTTACATGTTCGACTTCTCACTCCGTGCCGACGGTACCACGAAATTCGGCCCCGACCGCCGGTGGGGTTACTTCCCTGCCGTATCACTGCGCTGGAACATTGTCGACGAACCCTGGTTCCAACGGTTGGCAGGCACCTACGAAAAGCAGAAGCCCTGGCTGTCGATGCTGTCGATACGACCCTCGTGGGGCCGTGTGGGTAACCAGCCCAGCCGTGACTATCTGTATGAGAGTATCTACAGCCGTGACAACAAGTATATCAACATGGGCGCCATGAAACCCGAAAACATCCGTCTGACCGACCTGCGTTGGGAAACCACCACCACATGGGATCTTGGTTTCGACCTGGGCCTGTTCGACGACCGCATCACCCTACAGGGCGAGTGGTACCACTCCACACGTCGCGACATGCTCATGGAGAATGTCAGCATCCCCTCCAGCACAGGATTCTATACCTTGTCATTCCGTAATGTAGGCTCCATGCGCAACATAGGCTGGGAGCTCAACCTCAACACCAACCAGCTGATTAGGGCCGGTAAGTTTACGGCCGACCTCAACTTCACGCTCGGCAACAATTCCAACGAGATACTCTCGATGGACGAAACAGTGCTGTCGTCGCTTAACAGTGAGTTCCATTACGACAACCGCGAGGTGTTGCAGCGCGTACAACTCTACAACCCCTTCGGTGCCATCTACGGATTCCGCTTCAAGGGCGTTTACGAGTACCAGTACGAAACCTTCGTCGATATGACCAACGAGGAGCGTCTGCAGTTTGTGGCCGACGGACATACCGCACCCTACGTGCTGAGCCCCGAGGGCGAGATTGTGGTCGACGACGAGAACAAGCCAGTCCGCATGGTGTATAACTACACGCACGATGGTACGGGAAGGAACTATGAATTCCAGGGCGGCGACGCCATCTACGACGATGTGAATTACGACGGACAGATCAATGCCCTCGACATTGTCTATCTTGGATCGTCGCTGCCAAAGCTTACCGGAGGTTTCGGATTTACGCTGAACTACAACCGCTGGAAGTTGAACACGCAGTTTAACTACCGCATAGGCAACAAGATCCTGAACCTGGCCCGCTTGGACAACGAGGCCATGATAACGAACAACAATCAGAGCAAGGCCGTAAACTGGCGCTGGCGTAAAGAGGGTAACCAGACCGAAATCCCCAGAGCTATGTACGGTGCTTCAACGAACTACAATACACTGGTCAGTGACCGTTTCGTTGAGGATGGTTCATTCCTCAGACTGAACTATCTGCAGTTGTCGTACTCATTTGACCCGAAGGCGATTAAGCGACTGCTGGGAATAAAGCGACTAAGCCTGTATGCCAGTGCTAACAACCTGTTCGTACTTACTAAGTACAAGGGGGTAGACCCTGAAGTTGCATATGGCGGCTATGGTGCTGCTGCCGATGTCGGCCAGACACCCCGTTCCAAGTCGTATACACTGGGTATTACCGTTGACTTCTAACAGAAAAAAAGTAGAAAAGTAAAAGACTATAATTATGAGAAATAGATTTTTTATTTACCTTTTTACCCTTTTACCTGTATTCTCTTCCTGCTCCGACTTCCTTGAAATAGAGCCGAAGGAAATTATTGTACTCGACAAGTACTGGGATCAGGAGGCTGATGTAGAAGGTATCGTAGCAGGGTGCTATTCCTCGATGCAGTCGAGTGCTGTTATCGAACGAATGATGGTGTGGGGAGAGTTCCGTTCCGACAACATCACCGGTGGTAAGAACTACGAGAACAACATTCAGATAGCCAATATTTTCAAGGAGAACATCAACGCCAGCAACACCTATGCCAAGTGGGGTGACTTCTATAATGTGATCAACCGCTGTAATATTGTGCAGAAATATGCACCACAAGTGGCCGAGAAGGACCCTGCCTATACGCAGAGCAAGCTAAACACCACCATTGCCGAGGTGTCGGCATTGCGCGACTTGATGTATTTCTACCTGATACGCACGTTCCGCGACGTACCCTACACCACAGAGCCCTTCCTGGACGACAATCAGACGATAGAATTGCCGGCAACACCGTTTAAGGACGTTTTGGAAGCACTCATTGAGGATCTGGAGAAGGTACAGTCGATGGCTGTAAAACGATATCCCTTGACACAGACATATTACCAGCGGGGACGTATCACGCAGGATGCCATTCATGCCATGCTTTGTGACCTCCATCTGTGGAACGGAGACTACCAGGCTGCCATTAACTATGCCGACCAGATTATCAATGCCAAGTTGGAAGAGTATGAGTCGAAGAAGAACCAGAAGAATGCGGTGACGGCAAACGCGAATGATCTCATTGACGGCTATCCGCTCATCAATGACAACGATGCAACAGGAAGTATGTACGGTTATGCCTTCGATCAGATCTTCGGCCAAGGCAACAGTTCAGAGAGCATTTTCGAACTTATTTTCATGAACGACGATGAAATGTTGGCAAACGATGCAGTAAGTTCGCTCTACGGCAATGCCACGACATTCCCCGGTCTGGCACGTCCTGCAGACTTCATCGGAACGGATATCAGCGACGAGTCGTTCACGGTATTTCTGTCAAAGTATGATACCCGTTTTTATGAGAACATGCAACCGATCAGTGGACAGTCGAACACCTACGGCATCAATAAGTATACGACAAATTCGACAGCAGTAGACATGACAAAGGCTGATATAAAAGCTGAATACGGTAAGCTATACACTGAGAAAAAGAACCATTCAAACTGGATTGTTTATCGCCTCAGTGACATTATGCTGATGAAAGCCGAGGCATTGGTAGAACTGGCTCCCGAAGGTGACAACGATGCTGATAAGGCCGATGCCGAAAAACTGCTGAAACAGGCCTTTGCCATAATCAATGCCATCAATAAACGCAGCAACTGTAGTAAGGAAGCCGGTGATAAGGAGTTGGACTGGGACAAGTACTCGTCGAAGTCGCTCATGCGCACCCTCGTGCTCGAAGAACGTCAACGCGAACTGATGTTCGAAGGCAAGCGCTGGTACGACCTGGTACGTCGCTCGATGCGTGACGGAAATACGTCCTTCCTTGTTGGTCAGGCAGCCCGTAAAGGTAGCGACGGTGGTACGGCCATATCGAGCAAACTCTCCCGCCTGGACGCAATCTTCTGGCCCTACCACACTGACGAACTGAAAGTGAACAAGAATCTGAAGCAGAACCCTGCCTTTGGCAGCGGTGAGAACAGCAGCATAGTGAAGAGTGAATAATTAATAATTAATGATGAATAATTATGATTACTAAGATAAACAATAAAAAATGGGTGAAGTTGTTCATGGCAGGAGTAATCTACTTACTCCTTCTCTCCTTCTCTCCCTTACTCCTTACATCCTGCTCCGACGAACCGGATAGTTCCAACTACTATACCTTCAAGGGTCAGATGATGAGCGAGTATCTTACTAGCCACAGTGAGTATAGCGAGTTTACTGCCCTGGTACAGCGTACTGGCATGATGAAACTGCTCTCCACCTACGGTGAGTACACCTGCTTTGCCCCTACGAACAAAGCCATGCAGAACTACCTTACCAAGAAAGGACTGACAAGCTTCGACCAGCTATCGTTTGAAGACTGCGACACGCTGGTACGCACCCACTTGGTAAAAGATATGCTGACCACGGCAGACATGAACGACGGTGTATTGCCCACATCAAACATGAACCGACGCTATATTGAGGTGAGTCACGGCAACGACGAAGACGGTAATTCGGTAGTGTTCCTCAATGGCACGTCACACATTATATTTGAGTTGCGTGACGACTCTGTGGAGAATGGCTTCGTACAGCCCGTCACCGAAGTGCTGGAGAGTTCGAACCGCATGATTCTCGATATGTTGGAGTTGAATCCCAATATAAGTCTCTTCGCTTCGGCACTGCGCGCGGCAGGTTTTGCCAATGTTCTTTATCAGTACCGTGACGAGGAGTGGGAGATGGTGAAAGCCAACTACCCCCGCATACGCTATCAGTCGCATGTAAATAAAGAGACGGCTACCGTGCCCGACGAGAAGCGCATAGGTTTCACCATCTTCGCACCCACCGACTCGGTGTTACGCGAGAAATATAGCATTACAACCTTGGAACAGCTTTACCAAAAGGCTTGTGAAATATACGACGTGCAATATCCTGAGGATAAGGACAAGGACTATCATGACTTCGCACACATCACCAACGAGAAGAATCCGCTGCACCGCTTCCTGGCCTACCACATACTGACACGTGACGTGAAGGGCTGGAACTATCTGACACCCTACAACGACATTGGTATAGAGACGCGTGAGATGAATCCCGTGGATTGGTACGAGACCATGCTCCCTCATTCTATGATGAAATTCGAGCGTCTCACTGTCCGTAAGTGGGCAGGACCGAGCATCATCGGACAGCGCTACGCCAACCGCCGCTGGGACGACGAATTCAAGATTACCGGTGCCTATATCTACCCCACGGTGGAGACAGAATACAAAAACGATGCACTAAATGGCCGTTACTTCTATGTGGACGACATCCTGGCCTTTGACGACCAAACGCGCAACGAGGTGTTCAATGCCCTCATCCGTATGGACTTCTCGACGGTATTCCCTGAATTGATGACCAATGACGTTCGTCTTAATTACAGGAATGGTGGACTAAAGATTTATAATCCGCCCGCATATGACGAAACAGACAAGTATGGGCGTAATTACTACTTCCCCAATGGCTACCTCGATGGTGTCACGATGAATGACGGTTGTCTGTTTATCTACCGTTATCCACGCGATTTCTATGACAGCTACGAAGGCGACGAAATGAACCTCTTCAAGGACTTCGACTTCACCTTTAAGCTACCTCCCGTACCCTTCGACGGACAGTGGCAGATTCGTTTGGGCTTTGCCGCTGAACCTACACGTGGTGTGGCACAGATCTACTTCGACGGTAAGCCACAGGGTATCCCTCTAGACATGACCAAGAACCTGAACGACGCTTCCATCCTGGGTTCTAACTGGAAGGCTGACTACAACTCGATGACTCAGTTGGAACTGTCTACCGACCAGAAAGAGCTTAAGAATAAAGGTTATTACCGTGGTGCCACAGGTGGTTATCATCTGCCTTATGGTGGCGGCAACGACCACATCTATTTCGGCAAACAGGCTAACACATACCGCATGGTACTTTGTACAACCAACATTAATGCCAGCGAGGATCACTACCTTCGCATCCGTTGCGTATCAGCCAAGCAGGGAAACGACAATGAGTTCATGCTCGACTACCTCGAGTTGGTACCCCGCAGCGTATATGGCATTACCGATGAGGGAAGCATGGAACCGATGCTGTAAAGCATAGATAATTGACAATTAAACATTGAAAATTGAAGATTATGAAGACCAAGATAAATAAGATATACAAAACGATAGCATTAATCAGTTATTGTTTACTGGGTATTGGCTTCGCTTCCTGTAATGATACATGGAATGAGCACTACGAGGGGGCTACCGATGGTGGAATCTCGCTGTGGGAGGCCATCACAGCCAACAGCGACCTGTCGAATTTCGCACGTGTGGCACAATCTGCCGGCTACGACCATATCCTGAGCAGCGACCAAACCTATACCGTTTTCGCACCTTCCAATGCATCGTTTACCAGCCAGGAGGCTGAAGCCCTCATTACCAGCTATAACGAGCAGGCTGCACGTGGGGTACGTAACGACGAGAATACAGTGATACGTCGTTTCTTAAAAAACCATATAGCCCTATACAGGCATCCTGTTTCTTCGATCACCGACGAGACGCTTACACTGATGAACAGCAAGTATGCACACATTAGCGCCACAGAGATTTCCGGACTGTCGCTGACGTCGAAGAACATAGGTTGCCGCAACGGTCAGTTGTTTACCATCAGTTCCAAACTCGACTACGTTCCCAATGTGTTCGAGGCACTTGATATGACTGAGGGTCTGGACAGCGTCTACCAGTTCTTGGCGAGCCACAACACCTACGAGTTCCAAGAGGCTGAGAGTGTGCCTGGCGAAATCATCGACGGTGTGACTCACTATCTCGATTCTGTCACCTACTTGCGCAACGACCTGATGCAAAAATATGGTGAGATCAGTTCTGAGGACAGCACGTATTGGTTTGTAGTTCCCACCAATGACGTATGGAGTGAGCTGACGGCAAAGTATGCACCCTACTTCAATTATCCCAACAATGTTGCTGGCAGTGACTCAATGGCCTATACCAACACCCGACTGGCCATTATCGGGGGTGCCTTCTTCAGCTGTACAAACAATCCGGATGCAGCGGTCAGCGACAGTGTAAGATCCACTCAGGCGG
>JAEENF010000012.1 GCA_016283605.1 Prevotella sp. | reverse complement strand
GCATTGAGCATGTGGTTGCCCAGATGTCCCATAAACAAGCGCCCGCTGAAATCGCAGTGGAACGGCTCAGCCAAAAATTCGTATGATCCTATCTTATCCATTTTCCCGTTCTTCAAGGAAAGCGCTGACCTGCTCCTGCATGCCGCGGGTGACGGCGATACGACCAGAGCGCGTATACTGTAGCACACAACCGAACGCATCAAGCGCACGGAAAAGCGAGATAATATCTTCTGTGATACCATGTTTCATAACAATGGTATAGGTGGGGTTCACCTCGATGATATGTGCATCGAAACGTCGGATGGTTCGCGATATCTCGGGATTTTCGAGCACCTTCTCCGTAGCCAGCTTATAAAGGCCAGACTCACGGATAAACAACTGGTCATCAGTGAAGAAATTGGCCTTCACCACATCAATTTTCTTTTCTATCTGACGGACAATCTTCACTATCTGGTCCTCATCGCTCCACGCCGTGATGGTGTATTTATGCACCCCAGGAATACTGGAAGCCGACACGTTCAGACTCTCAATATTCACCTGCCGACGGGTAAAGACAGCGGTAATCTGATTCAGAATACCGGCCACATTCTCTGAATACACCAGCAACGTATATAGTTTCTTCTCTTCCATACTCTTAAATTTCAAGCATCATTTTATCAACATCCATGCCCGGAGGTGTCATCGGCAACACATTGTCCTCCTCCTTGATCTGACATTCCAGGATATAAGGACCATCGGTAGAGAGCATCCTTCCCACAGCTGCCGCCAGATCATGACGGTCGTTGACGGCCTCATAGGGGATGCCGTAGCCCTTCGCAATCATCGAATAGTCGGGGTTCATCATCTTCGTGAACGACTTACGGCGCAGCCAGAACATATCCTGCCACTGGCGCACATTGCCGAGATAGTGGTTGTTCATCAGAATCATCTTCACAGGAGCCTTCTGTTCCATGATGGTGCCGAGTTCCTCGATACACATCTGGAAACCGCCGTCACCCATAAAACAGCAGACGCAGCGCTCAGAAGCGGCAAAGGTCGCTCCGATGGCAGCGGGCATACCATAACCCATCGTTCCCAGACCACCGCTGGTGCAGATGCTACGCTTGTGGTGATACTTGAAGTAACGGGTTGCAAATAACTGGTTCTGACCGACATCCGTCACAAGTACCGCGTCATCAGGAGCCTGTTCGGCAACGGCATTCACCACCTCACCCATGAGCAGCGGACCCTCCTTCGGATGGATGGCGGGCTCGATGACCTTCACACGTTCCTGCTCGTCGAGTGCCTTAAACGACTCACGCCACTCAGGATGTTTGTTCGAATTAAGGAGTGCCGTGAGTGCGGGCAACGACTCCTTACAGTCAGCCACCACAGCCACATCGGTCTTCACGTTCTTGTCGATCTCACTTCGGTCGATATCGAGGTGAATAATCTTCGCCTGCTTGGCATAGGTTTTCAGGTTACCCGTCACACGGTCGGAGAAACGCATGCCGATGGCAATCAAGACGTCGCACTCCTGCTCCTTCAGGTTCACGGCATAGTTGCCGTGCATACCCAGCATACCGACGTTCAGCGGATGATTCGAGGGAAGTGCAGAGAGTCCGAGCATCGTACGACCAGCAGGGATATCGGCTTTCTCGAGGAATCTGACTAATTCGCTCTGGGCATTACCGAGTTCCACACCCTGTCCCACGAGTGCCAACGGTTTCTTGGCATTGTTGATGAGTTCGGCAGCCTGACGCAAGGCCTCAGCATCGAGCTTGGGATAGGGCACGTAAGAACGGACGAAGTCCACCTTACAGGGCTCCCAGTCGATCTCCTCGACCTGAGCGTTCTTGGGGAAGTCGAGCACCACAGGACCGGGACGGCCAGTACGGGCAATATAGAAGGCACGGCTGACGGCCCACGCCACATCCTCAGCATGGCGGATCTGGTATGACCATTTCGAGATCGGCTGTGCCACACCGACGAGGTCTACCTCCTGAAAGGCATCCGTACCCAGGGCACCGATAGGCACCTGTCCGGCAATCACCACCAACGGCGTAGAGTCCATCATGGCATCGGCAATACCCGTCAAAGTATTTGTGACACCAGGTCCACTGGTCACCAAAGCCACGCCGACCTTGCCAGAAACGCGTGCATAGCCCTCGGCAGCGTGGGTGGCACCCTGTTCGTGACGCACCAAGATATGGTCGAAACACTTCTTCTCACCTCGTGTATAGTCGAAGAGCGCATCGTAGACGGGCATGATGGCACCACCGGGGTAACCGAAGATGGTCTTCACCCCTTCTGCCTGCAGCGCCCGCATCAGCGCCTTCGATCCTGTAATTCTATCTTTCATCTTTAAAATTTTACTACAACTTGGACAACTTAAACAACTTTTTCTTATCTGCCCGCAGACGGCAGTTGCCGTCGTAGACTGTTGTCTTTGTTGTCATGGTTGTCGTTTTTAATCAATAATTCTAATTCCTCCTTTATCCGCAGAGG
>JAEENF010000130.1 GCA_016283605.1 Prevotella sp. | reverse complement strand
CCTAAGCGACGGATGATCTCAGGTGAATTAGAGATCTCACTCTGACGCAGGGTCAGGTGCTGCTTCATATAGTCCATGTTGTCGTAGACATCCATCAGGCACTCGTTGCTGACGGTCAGCGAGCAGGCTGAAGCATCCTTCACACGACCGTTGAGCATCATCTCAATCACGGAGTTCTGGATGACCTCCGTATAGATGTTGAAGTCGGGCACGTGCTTGTCCTCGCCCAGTGCACCAAGAATGGCGTTGGCCGTTGAACCCACACCACTCTGCAGGGGCAGGAACTCCTTGGGGATACGACCCTTGTGCATCTCCTCCACGAGGAACTCAGCCGTCAGGAATCCGATCTTATCGGTCACAGGGTCGCTGTCCTTGAAGGCACGGGCCTCATCAGGGATATTGCACTCCACAACACCTGCTACCTTATCCTTGGGAATCGACACATAAGGCTTTCCGATACGGTCGCCTACGTGCTCGATGGGAATAGCCTTGCGGTAAGGAGGATCCAGGGGCTCATACACATCGTGGATGAACTTCGCATTAGGATTATGGAACGAGTTGAGCTCCAGAATCACCTTCTTGGCCAGACGGGCAGCCGTCGGAGAGATACCACCGGCAGCGGTCAGATAGACATGATAGTCATTGCCTACCTCCTCAATGTCACATACCTCGAGGATAGCCCAATCAACATCACCATAGAAACCATAGCGCAGTTCCTGGGCCATGTGACTCAGGTGCAGATCGTTATAAGGAATCTCACCCAGATTCACGTGCTTACGGAAATCAGGGTTCGTCGTGTAGGGAGCACGATAGAGGATTGCCTGTGCATTTGCCAGGTCACCGTCAGTGCTCTGTCCTGTGGAGGCACCTGTGAAGATGGCCACCTTGAACTCGCGGCCGGCCTCGTGCTCAGCCACAGCGATTTTTGCTAACTCTTTGGTTGTTGCCTTGGCCACACCGGCTGGTGTGAAGCCACTCATGGCGATGTGATCGCCATTCTTAATCAGTGCCGCAGCCTCTGCGGCAGTCATACGTGTATAAGCCATAATTTTGTTAAATTTGCAAATTTTGCATGCAAAATTACTGCTTTTCCCCCAAACCACCAAATAAATTATCCTTTATTCACTTTTTACTATTCACTATTCACTTTTCACTATTCACTATCATAGCTGCTGCATGAGCACATCCCAGACAGCGATGATATGACAGACGGAACCTGCCAGCACGAAGAAATGGAAGATAGAATGCATATATTTCTTCCTATGAAAAGTATAGAACAGTGCGCCCGTGATATAACACACCCCCTCGGCAATCAACCAGATGATGGCAGCCTCAGAGACACTGTCCATCAGCGGTTTAAACGCCACGAGGATACTCAATCCCATACCCACAAAACAGAAGGTCTCCAGATTCGAGTGCTCTTTCAGTCGGATAAAACTCACGATGGTTCCCGCGATGGCACAGGCCCAGACAAACGAAAACAGACTCCAGCCCCAGTAGCCCTGATCCCTCAGCGCCGTCAGCGTCAACGGCGAATACGAGCCCGCGATATGCCAGTAGATCGCCGCATGGTCCCACTTCCTCAGACGCTCCTTCCACTTCGAATGGTGCCTGATCGAGTGGTACAGCGTAGAGGCGATATATGAACCCAACATGCCGAAGAGATAGAGGATCACCCCTACCCTCGCCCAGTTGTTGTCAGCCTGGAAGCACCACACCAGAAAGATGATACCAAACACCACGCCCAGCAGGATTCCACCACCGTGCGACGCCGCGTTCCAGATTTCCTCTTTCTTCGTATATCGTATCATCTCAAGCCTCATCAAAAGGTATCTCCAGCACAAAACTGGAGCCACCCACATACGTCTCATCCAGATAGACCCTGCCACCCAACATCTTCGCAAGTTGTTTACAGAGAGCCAGTCCCATGCCCAGTCCCTCCGACTTACCGTCCAACTTCCTGAAAGGCAGGAAAAGCAGTTCGCGCTGGTCGTAGGGGATACCCTCACCTGTATCGCTCACGCGCAACTCCAACATCTTGCGATGGCTCTCGTAGTCCAGGAAGGACTTCACTTTCAGGAGTATCGCCCCCTTGAACGTATGTTCGCAGGCGTTCTGCAGGAAATGGTGCAGGATCTGTTCCAGACGCTTGCCGTCAGTATACAGACGAGTGTCCTTCAGCGCCATCGGATATTCATGCATGAGTTTCACACCCTCGCGAACCTCATATTTCACGCCTTCGCGCGCCTTATAGCAGATTTCCATCAGACTCACTATCGTCTTGTGCAATCTCATCTCGCCCTTCTCCATCCTCGACAAGTCAAGAATGTCATCCATCACCGACAACAGACGGTCGGCATTCTTATGGATATGATTCTTCATCACGATTTTCTCGTCTTCGGACATATGCTGACCTGCCACACCGTTCAATAAGTCGTTAAAACCAATGATGGCATTCAGAGGCGTACGGATCTCATGGCTCAAATTGTCCAAAAAAATCTCTTCCAAATCTTTTTCCCACTTGGGAAAACTAACTCCCGACATCTCTCTGAGAGTGAGATTTAGACTGCGTTGATCGATAAGTTTTATCATCCGATATTCTAGTGACTATAGTTGATGGTGTTGCAAAGGTAAGATTTTTTTCCTTTCCTATGAAATATTTTCGCCAACTAATAATCTTTTTCTCGACATAAACGTATATTTTACACTTATTAAGATTTTTTACCAGTTGTCATCATCAGTTTGCAAAGCCCCCAAAAGTCTCTCCAACTTTTGGGGGCCCTAACATATTGCATAATAGTATTACTTCACAATGACTTTCTTGATGGAACCATCACTCATACGGACAATGTTCAGACCACGCTGCGGTGCAGTCATCTGACGACCATCAAGACTATATCTTCCTGTCTCGCGGACATTATCCACAGAATAACCATTAATGCCTGTATCTGTTCCTGGAACAGCAACGGCAGCATTCTCCACGACGCAATTGGTCACGTCACTGCTGTCATAGCCTGAGATAATAGCTACGACCTTCAGGTCTTCCTTCTTCCATGAAGAATCCAAATTGAATGTAAAGTTGCAGGAAGCATTGTTGCCAGACCAGTTAAGTACTTCACCCCAAGTGTCATTGACACTACGGAGCACATGCTGATGGACGAATGATGAGCCACCACCTGACTGAGAATGGGCTTTGATATTATCTTCTGTCAGGAAGAGTGTGATTCTTGCAGGTGTACTGCTGAAGTTCCAACCGCGCTCACAGTCTGCTGTCACATTGATGGCACTCTTGTCTTCATTGAAGTTAGCCGTGAGGTTGACATTGGCATAAGAGGCCTCGGCGATTCTGGTCTCCACGCTCTCCTTATAGCCACCACGACTTACCACTGGGGTCTTACCATCCCACGCAAAACGGTCGTACATAAAGGCAGGAGCGTACGTGCCGCCTCCACCATAGAACCATGTATATCTCTCAGAGGCATCGACGGTCAGCCAGTCTGTATAGTAACCAGCATGGTGACAAACGACAGCCACACGGCTGGCCAGATCGGGATTAGATGTCATGAATGAATGCAGGCCGGCAGCAGCATCAGGACAATAGCCACAATACTCTGTGGTGAACTCCTCGATCAGCACATTACGTGGGAAGGTCTTAAGATTGGCAATGGTCGCGATAGTTCCAGAAGCTGAAGGATTCTTGGACGTATTGGGATTGCCATTGACCTTGGTAATCGTAATGGTATAAGTGAACTCGCCTTCCTCAGGTAACGTAGTAACGATGAGGTTCACCTGACGGGTACCATTCAGAGAAATCGATGGCGTATTTATCGTCTTTTCTTCAGAGGTCTTACCATTGACACTAACCGTATAAGAGATATTGGTGATGTCATTTCCTCCACCATTGGAAATCTTGACAGGAACCTCAACGTCCTGACCCGGGCCGGCAACCATTGGAGCAAAGTCGGTGATGGAGGCACAGTCATTGTTGAAGGTTGCACCATCTACGAGAATCTGGAAGGCCAGTTTTCCAAAGCCATTACCATATAAGTCTGACCACTCCATGTTTCCCGGAGATGAGATAAGAAACGCATTGGAGGCATCTTCACCACCACACCTGACAGGAAATGAATTAGAACTATTAAAATAATAACCAATATAAAAGGCTTGATTATTCACCGCAAATGGTGTGGTCAGCGTAAATTCATTTGCACCATCCTTCAGGGACTCTGTGATGGACTGGACATAATCTGCATCAGAAAGTGTTGTGGGCAAAGTCTTTGAAATCCAGACCTTCATATCACTGATAGTGGACGAGACACCGTTAACAATATATACACGTACAGCCTTCACTGTAGCACTGCCAACCTGCTCATGGTTGCCAGGAATGTATATACCGGTCATAAAGGGTACAGGCGTTCCAAGACCAATGGAAGTGTCCAAAACCTCAAAATCACTTTCATTAAAGTAACCCCACCATACTTGGGCCTGTGCAACGACAGTCGTCAAAAGGACTGTCACAAGGAGTAACAATTTTTTCATACTCAATAAGTTTTAGTTAATAATGTTATTTAATAAATACCTTTCTTTTCTGTATACCATCTGTTACAATATAAATGCCTGAAGGAATGGAGCCTTCTATCCGACAGCCTTTCAAGTCGTAAACGGCTGTGGCCTGCGGATTGTTGATAGTCATCTCCTGGATACTGGCAGACTCACCATTGGTAAACTGGATGATGACCTGATGCGTCTCCAATCCCACAGTAGCTTTCAGCGTAGCCAGAAGATAACCCTTGCTTTGGATATTCGACGCATCAAATTGCACCTGCACATTCTCAGTGACCGTAAACTGTTTGGTGAACACCTTTGTGTCATCGACAGGCCAACATTCGCCACCCATACACCATTGCAACATTTGCAGAGTAAGGGTGTTGTGCGTGATCCGTAACTCCGCCTTCACGTTTGCATTAGAACCTGATAGCAACTTCAGCACCAGACCATTATCGGGATTGGCACTGGGGTTGGTCTCGCAGCCAAGTTCTCCGAAAACATTCTCCTCTGCAGCGATAGTGACCATGTCACCGTCCTTCAGACTCTGACCCTGATACTGGAATTCAAACGACTGGGCCTTGACCGTTAATCCCCCGAAGGAGAGCAAAGCCATCATCAAAAGTAGACATTTCTTCATAAGCACTTTTTCACTATTCACTTTTCACTATTCACTTTTCCCTTTTCACTATTCACTTTCCCCTTTACCGCCTGCTGCACACCCTGGTCATTATAGACAAAGGCGACGACACTCAGGTTCTCTGGGTTCCAAGCATCTTCGACAACCAGCGACATCACCTGCGTCTTCCACTCACCTTCATCGATGGTGAAGGCATCACCCCACAACCCATTGACGGCAGCCCTCAATACATGATTGTGCAGGTAGTTGGCATTGGCCTTACCATCGGGCATCAGCTGCATCGCAGTAATCTGGTCCTCTACAATCCACACCTGCAACTTTCCCGTTGTTACCCCGTCAGTACCATATTCATATAATTCAATCTGGATATTTCCATTTCCCAACGTCGCTTTCACCTCCATTTTCAACGGTGCCGGCTTTGCCAGTTCTTCCTTCACGGCCTTGGCCCAGTCCGTATAGTTCACAGCCCCATGACGGTTCACCAGACCTACGGGCTGATACTCCAGATGCCAATGGTTATAGTATTCGTCACCCATCGGTGTGGCGAGTCCCACGACACTGGCATTACCTGCAAAGCCCAACGGTCCGCCATGAATACCCACAGCGACAAAGACCGAGTCGCCATAGGTCTGCTGTAGCTGTTCGATGACTTCCGTACCCTTGGGACAGTTCACGCACCGCTGACCTGTGAAGTCTTCCAGAAGCACCACGCGCTTTGCCGGCTCTGGCTTGACGTAGATAAGCCGCTCACTCTCATCAATGTGGCTACAAGCCACAGTCATCAGCGCCATCAGCAACAGGAGGATATAGGTCTTGATCTTCATCGGCGTCAGAAATTATAGTTATCCTTAATTCCGCAACACTATTACAAATATAACTTTTTAAGTACCTGAGCAACAAAAAGTTGCCCAGGATTTTGCCATGTCGAAGAATTCACTTATCTTAGTGTTGCAAAAA
>JAEENF010000129.1 GCA_016283605.1 Prevotella sp. | reverse complement strand
AGATTGGCAACGATAAGGCTATGTATTCGATGATTACTGGTCGTTTCCTGCCTGACTATCCCACGAAGGACACCCGTGAGGGCTTCGTGGATACCGGCTACAAGGAGGATACCGTCACCGTTATCGGTTGGATCAAGGATATGCCGGAGCACTACAAGCAACTGAAGACTTTCGACTTCGGCTATACAGACCTCTTTACGGACAAGCAGCAGTCTGTCAGTGCCGTTCTGGACGAGCAGGGACGCTTCACCGTGAAGATTCCGATCGTGAATAGTACGGGGTTCTACACCGACTGGCGCCGTTGTTTTATCCGCACGATGTTCGAGCCGGGCAAGACCTACTTCCTGCTCTACGACTTCAAGGAGGGTCGCCGTCTGTTCATGGGTGACGATTGCCGCCTGCAAAATGAACTCTTCAAGTATCCGCTCGACTGGAAGACCATCGATTTGTATGACGGGGCGGAGAGTGCCGGCAAAAGCGGTGAGGAACTCTTTGAGCCCTACATTGCCTCGGTAGATAGTCTCCTCAAGGCACAATACGCCAGCATCGACTCACTCTGTGAGCAGCATCCTACGCTCTCCACCCGCTTTAATATGTATAGGAAAGGCAACACACTGGCGCAGCAGGCTCGTGCCTTCGGACAGACCCGCTTCCGCGCCAAAGGCATGCAGCTCTCTGACCATGCCCGTCGCTATGCCTACGACACGTTCTGGACGAGAATGGAAAAGCCTTATACGCTGCATCGCGACCTCGGCGCCTTCTTGAACGACTACATCGACGATGCCTCACGGGCTCGTAACGCCGTGTTTGCCTTCAGCCTCCGCGACAACTACAAGGAATTTGCCTCTAACGACGAGGAACTGGCAGTGCTCACCCGTTGGAAGAAATGGATAGACGAGGTTACGCCCCTCGTCGAGGCAGAACCTACCGTCGAGGCGAAGATACTCAAATCACATGAACTCGACTCGCTGAATGCCGACTTGTTGAAAGAGGTGGATAAGATTGTTAATTCTCCGAAATCCTCGAAAATCGTCAATGGCGGACTTCTCATAAGCACCTTGAAACAACACGTCCAGACACTCGACTCACTCGGTGCCGATCCGTTTATCAAGGACATTTGGCTCTCCCGTCAGGCATTCACTCATATTGACCATGAGCGTACCTCGCTACTGCCCAGCGTCATGGACACCATTAAGGCCATGATCCACAATCCCGTCTGCCTGGCGATGATCGAGAAGCAGAACGACTACTATCTCGCCATCGAGAACCGCGAGTTCGACAAGCTAGTACTGAAATCGTCGGATAATTTCAAGGATCTCTCTGAGGGTGAGGCGTTGCTGAAAAAACTCGTCGAACCCTACAAGGGCAAGTTCGTGCTCCTGGATATCTGGGGCACCTGGTGCGGCCCCTGTAAGGAGGCGCTCTCCCATTCTACTGAGGAGTACGCCCGTCTGAAGGACTACGACATCCAGTATCTTTATCTCGCCAACCGCAGTCCGCAGACGGCGTGGGAGAACGTCATCAAGGAGTATAACGTCAGTGGTCCGAACGTGGCTCACTACAATCTGCCCGCAGAGCAGCAAGCCGCCATCGAGCGCCACCTGAACGTCCACAGCTGGCCTACCTACAAGCTCTTCAATCGCGACGGCGATCTGCTGGATCTCAACGTCGATCCCCGCGACCTTGAAAACCTTGCCCGTCTGCTGGATCAAATGAAATAACGTCATACATTTTCAAACAGATATGATTATAAAAAAAATATTAATGACAGCGATGATGTTCGTCGCAAGCGTAGGGCTAATGAATGCCCAGACAAATCAAAGACAAGTAGTGGAAGAAGGCGGCACGGGGCCGTTCAAGTCAGAAGTGGTGGGAGATGCCTCCTGTCCCGGTTTCACGGTCTATCGCCCTCAGAACCTGAAAGAGATTGTGGCTAAGCAGGGTGCCCTGCCCGTCATCGTCTATGCCAACGGTGCTTGTTTCAACAACAATGTGGAGATGCGCCTGCTGTTGAGCGAGGTAGCCTCCTATGGCTATGTGGCTGCTGCTATCGGCCCCTACGACGAGGCAGATGTAATGGCGCAATGGAAGGGTGTGCTCAGGTCGGCTTATCCCGAAACCAAAGGTGATGTCATTATGGCGAATGGCGAAAAAATCCTGCCGATGACCGCTGAGGAGAAGAAGGCCCAGCAGGAAGAACAAGCCCGCCAGCGTGAGGAGGCTGCCAAGAAGGCCAAGAAGAACAAGAAGCAGCAGGCTCCCGCCGGCCCGCAGTTCAGCACCTATCCCAAGATGCTGCTCGAGGTACTCGACTGGTTGACGGAACAGAATGCCAATCAGGGTTCGGAATACTACCATTGCCTCGCCCTCGACCATGTGGCAGCGATGGGTCAGTCGTGCGGCGGTGCCCAGGTGTTGGGTGTGGCTTACGACCCCCGTATCAAGACCTGCGTCATGCTGAACTCCGGTATCGGCGACATGGAGATGATGGGTACCACAAAGGAGGCGTTGAAGAACCTCCACACCCCGATGTTCTATATGATCGGCGGTCCTGCTGATATCGCCTACGGCAATGCCCAGAAGGACTACGAGCGCATCGCCGACGACATCCCCGTGGTGATGCTCAACTCGAAGGACGGCCACAGCGGCACCTATTACGAGAAATATGGCGGCAACTATGCCAAGGCCGTCGTCAAATGGCTCGACTGGCAGTTGAAGGGCCAGGTAGGTCAGTCCGCCCTCTTCCTCGACGACGAATACCTGAAAATGAAGTTCCCCGAGTGGCAGGGCGTCAGGAAGAACTTCTAAATAGCTATAGTCTCACGACAAATATGGATAATCAAGAAGAGTTATTCCCGATAGTAGATGAAGACGGCAGAGTGACTGGCTCTGCAACGAGAGGCGAGTGTCATAGTGGCTCAAAGCTGCTGCACCCCGTCGTTCACCTGCATGTGTTCAACTCGAAAGGCGAAATCTATCTTCAGCGCCGCCCTGACTGGAAAGACATACAGCCTGGGAAGTGGGACACTGCCGTTGGAGGGCACATCGACTACGGCGAGACGCCAGAAGAGGCTTTGCGTCGGGAAGTGCGTGAAGAGTTAGGTATCACCGACTTCGTGCCTGAACGCATCGACATGTATGTGTTTGAAAGCAAGCGCGAGAAAGAGCTGGTATATGTGAACCGTACTATCTATGACGGCGAGATACGACCATCCGCCGAGGAACTGGATGGTGGCCGTTTCTGGACGATGCAGGAGATTCATGAAGCTATGGGAAAGGGCATACTGACCCCCAACTTCGAGAGTGAATTCAACCGATTGTCATATGTAACAGGGGTGTAACGACCAAAACTGGTCTTCGATTCACCTCCAATTACTCTCCGACTCACCTCCAATTACTCTCCAATTGTCCTCTAATTCCAGAAATTGGAGAACGATTGGAGAACGATTGGAGAACAATTGGAGAACGATTAGAGAACGATTAGAGGCCTTACGAATCACCATCGGCCATGAAATAGTGGCTGAATATTTTGGAACTTTCGCGGAAAATGCCTATCTTTGCACCCAGAACGTAAGCCGTGAGAGGCCGACCTATCACTTAAAACAAGACAATGGAAGAAGTGAACAATATCCCACAGGAGTGGAATAAATTCTACCTGAAAGATGTGTCGTTTGTGAACCTGATGACGCGCCGCATCTTCAATGTGCTCATCGTCGCCAACCCCTACGACGCCTTCATGCTCGAGGACGACGGACGTATCGATGAGAAGATCTTCGACGAGTATATGGAACTAGGTATGCGCTACCCGCCCACCTTCACACAGGTCTCCACGACGGAGGAGGCCAACGAGGTGCTGCGCACCACTGACATCGACCTGGTGATCTGTATGCCGGGTAATGCCGACAACGATGCCTTTGCCGTGGCCCGTGAGGTGAAAGCCGCCCATCCCAATATCCCCTGCGTGGTACTCACACCGTTCTCACACGGTATCACCAAACGCATCGAGAACGAGGACATGTCGATGTTCGACTACGTCTTCTGCTGGCTCGGCAACACCAACCTCATCATGTCGATCATCAAGCTGTTGGAGGACAAGATGAACATCGAGCACGACATCCGCGAGGCCGGTGTGCAGATGATCCTGCTGGTGGAGGATAACATCCGCTTCTACTCCTCCGTGCTCCCGAACCTCTATAATTATATCCTGGCGCAGTCGAAGCGGTTCTCGACGGAGGCCCTGAACCCCCACGCTGCGGCACAGCGTAAACGCGGACGTCCGAAGGTGGTGCTCGCCACGAACTACGAGGAAGCGATGGAGATCTACGAGAAGTATCACGAGAACACCCTCGGTGTGATCTCCGACACCCGTTTCCCCATGCATATCACCCCGGGCCGTCTCTCACATGTCGAAGAAGGCGACCCCGAGGCCGGTCTGAAGCTGTTGCGTGAGATCCGCCGTCGCGACGAATATGTGCCACTGATCCTCGACTCGAAGGAGACCCTGAACCGTGCGAAGGCCGAGGCAGAGGGATTCCACTTCATCGACAAGAACTCGACGAAGATGAACGTCGACCTGCATCACCTGATGGAGGAGCACATGGGCTTCGGCGACTTCATCTTCCGCGATCCGAAGACGAAGGAAGAAGTGGCGCGTGTATCGTCGCTGAAGGAACTGCAGGATATCATCTTCAAGATCCCCAACGACTCGATGCTCTACCACGTGTCGCGCAACCACATGAGCCGTTGGCTCACGGCCCGTGCCATCTTCCCCGTGTCGGCCTTCCTGAAACATGTCACCTGGCACAAGCTGCAGGATGTGGATGCCCACCGCCAGATCATCTTCGACGCCATCGTACAGTACCGAAGGATGAAGAACATCGGTGTCGTGGCCGTGTTCGACCGTCTGAAGTTCGACCACTATTCCCACTTCGCCCGTATCGGAGAAGGCTCACTTGGCGGTAAGGGACGCGGTCTGGCCTTCCTCGACCGCATCATCAAGCGCCACCCCGAACTGAATCAGTTTGAGGGTGCCGAGGTGTCGATACCGAAGACCGTGGTACTCTGTACCGACTTCTTCGACGAGTTTATGGAGAAGAACAACCTCTACCCCATCGCCCTCAGCGATGCCCCTGACGAGGAGATCCTGAAGCACTTCCTCCGTGCACAGCTGCCCGACTCGCTGATAGCCGACTTCTTCACGTTCTTCGATGCTGTGAAATCGCCGATAGCGGTGCGTTCGAGTTCGTTGTTGGAGGACAGTCACTACCAGCCCTTTGCCGGTATCTACTCCACCTATATGATCCCCCTGCTACCCGATAAGTACGAGATGCTGCGGATGCTGGCCTGTGCCATCAAGGGCGTCTATGCCTCGGTATACTACAAGGACTCGAAAGCCTATATGCTGGCCACGCAGAACGTCATCGACCAGGAGAAGATGGCGGTGATCCTGCAGGAGGTGGTGGGTAAGCAGTATGGCGACCTCTACTATCCCAACTTCTCGGGTGTGCTGCGGTCGCTGAACTACTATCCCATCGGTGACGAGAAGGCTGAGGAGGGAATCGCCTCACTGGCCCTCGGACTGGGAAAATATATCGTCGACGGCGGACAGACGCTGCGTGTGTCGCCCTATCATCCCACGCAGGTGTTGCAGACCTCGGAGATGGAGACGGCCCTCAGCGAGACGCAGACGAGGTTCTATGCCTTGGATATGTCGCATGTGGGTGATGACTTCAAGGTAGACGACGGTTTCAACATCAAGAACCTTCGCGTGAAACAGGCCGATGCCGACGGTTCGCTGAACTTCATCGCCTCGACCTACGACCCTGTGGACCAGTTGATCCGCGACGGACTCTACGAGGGAGGTCGGAAGATCATCTCCTTCTGCGGAGTGTTGCAGCAGGGCATCTTCCCTTTGCCGGAACTGTTGCAGATGGCACAGAAGTACGGTTCCGAGGAGATGCGCCGACCTGTGGAGATCGAGCTCGCAGGTAATCTGAATCCCGACAAGACGGGTACACTGTATCTGTTGCAGATCCGACCTATCGTAGACTCGAAACAAGTGCTCGACGAAGACCTCCAGAAGATACCCGACAGCGACTGTCTGCTGCGGTCCAATAACTCTCTGGGACACGGTATCTCTGAGGATGTCATCGATGTGGTATACGTCAAGGCCGGCGAGGACTTCACCGCAGCGAACAACCCCATGATAGCCTCGCATATCGAACGGATCAACCAGAAGTTCCTCAATGGCGAATACGCCTCCGAGGACGGTACAGTAGGAACGAACTATATCCTCGTGGGACCAGGACGCTGGGGCAGCAGTGACTACTGGCTGGGTATCCCCGTGAAGTGGCCGCATATCTCTGCGGCACGTGTCATCGTGGAGACCGGCCTGAAGAACTATCACGTCGACCCCTCGCAGGGTACGCATTTCTTCCAGAATCTCACGTCGTTCGGTGTGGGTTACTTCACCATCAACACCTATACTGGCGACGGTATCTTCCAACAGGACGTCCTCGACGCGCTACCCGCCATCGAAGAGACCGAATACGTACGACACGTCCGCTTTGACCATCCCCTGAAGGTCATGATGGACGGCAAAAAACAAACCGGAGTAGTATTATTATGAATCTGAACCTCACAGCAACAATCCAAATGCCTGAGCACACGTTGCGCAGACAAGTCATTGACCTATGTAATAAGGTGGGCAAGCCCGTGTTGAAGTTGTCGACGAAGGATTACGAAGACAATGGCCTGGGCCATCTTGTGGAACAGTTCGGAGGACAGGCAGGCCTCGTGAATATCGAGGTGTTCAACGAGTTGCAGCACACCATCACCGGATGGCCTGGCGGCAAACCCAATGTCGACGACAGTAACCGTCCGGAACGTGCCCTGCCCTACCCCAAGCGCGTCATCGTCTTCTCACCCCATCCTGATGACGATGTCATCTCCATGGGAGGAACCATCCGACGACTGATGCAACAGGAACACGACGTACATATCGCCTACGAGACCTCAGGCAACATCGCTGTAGCCGACGAGGAAGTGAGGCTCTATATGCACTTCATCAACGGATTCAACCAACTCTTTGCCAACGGTTCCGACGAGGTAATCAAGATCCGCTATCGTGAAATCATGAACTACATCAAGGAAAAGAAGGAAGGCGACTGGGACAATCAGGCTATCCTCACGGTGAAGGGGCTGATCCGACGCGGTGAGGCCCGTAATGCCTGCGGGTACAACCATATCCGGAAGGATCATATCCACTTCCTAGACCTGCCTTTCTACGAGAGTGGCAAGATCGAGAAGCTCCCAATGTCGGAGCGTGATGTGGAACCGATCATAGCGTTGCTGGAGGAGATACAGCCTCATCAGATCTATGTCGCTGCCGACCTCGCCGATCCTCACGGTACCCACCGGAAATGTACCGACGCCGTCCTCGCTGCCATCGACGAGATCAAAAAGGGTTCCTCCCCTTCAGTCGGAGAACCCACCCAAGGTTCCTGGTTAAAAGACTGCCGCGTCTGGATGTATCGCGGTGCCTGGGCTGAATGGGACGTTGCCGACATCGAGATGTGCGTCCCCATGTCGCCGGAGGAACTCCGTGAGAAGCGGAATGCCATCCTGCGTCATCAGAGTCAGATGGAGGGAGCACCCTTCCTGGGCAATGATGACCGCCTGTTCTGGCAACGTGCAGAGGACCGTAACCGCGATACGGCAAAGAAATACGACGAACTAGGTCTCGCCTGCTACGAGGCGATGGAAGCCTTCGTAGAATACCACTTCTAATTATTGTCCTCCGAGGCGTGAGAAGTACTCTGCGATGTCATCCCACGTCTTGAAGGTGTCACTGCCTGCTTGGATGAGTGTCGCCATACCTTCGGTCTTCTCGGTGTCTATCAGATAGTCGCCATAGAGCAGCGGCTTCTGGTTGGTGAAGATGGTATGTCCGTAGGCCGGTACATTGATATACTGGTAGAGCCAGGCGTTGATGTCGACATAGTACTGTGCCTCCGCAGGAGCTTCGGCAGTAAAATACAACTGATAACGCTCCAACAGGGTTCGGACGGTCTTCTGAGCCGAACTCTGCGGCTTTCCCCAACCGTCCTTCAGTGCGTGGATGTCGATATAGATGATGGGACGCTCGCGACCCTCCTGTCTGTCATCCACCCATCGGATTACCGGCATCACGGCGTGCATGAAACTCTGGTCGTTCATGCGGTGTTCACCGTGAAAACGGATGGCAGTGGCATAGTGTTCACGGAAGACGTCGTAGGTATGCGCCAAGGGGTCCTCATCGCCGAAGAGTCCTATGACATGTGCCTGCTCCTCTTTAGAGTCAGCCTGTACGAAGTTGCCCTCAGCGATATTGCGGTATTCCTTCACCAGCGCCTTATCAACATAGAACTCCTGCACACCGTCCTGTCTGGGTGAGAAGAACTGTTGCTTACCCGTCAGTCCGTGTTCTCCCATCGTATCGGCAATGCCGAAGGCCGGATTGATGAGGATACGATCGTAGCCATAGAGCATCTCTGCAAACATGCCCCCCATCGATGTACCGATGATCAGGTCAGGCTGCTCGTGTTCACAAGTCTCGCGCAACAGGTTCAGAGCCTCCTCAGGATGGATGGGGAGATCGGGGGCAACGACGATTGCCGAGGGTAGCACCTCGCGGATACGAAGTACGGTGCCAGACTGTCCTGACGATCCGAAACCGTGAACATACATGATCTTCTTTCCCTTCATCAACTCGGGAAACTGCTTGATATAAGGATTTGTTTGTTCCATACGTTCAAAACTTTTGTGCAAAGATACGCAAAATATTCCGCTCTACGCTAAAAACTCATAAAAAGTTTCTCAGTTTCGGATAAATGTATTATCTTTGCAGCATGAAACCAATAATGTCAATTTAAATTTATCACTATGGAGACAAAAACAAACGAAGCATTAAGTCGTGCATGGGACTTTGTAGAATATACGGGTCGCAGCATCTTTCTTACTGGCAAGGCCGGTACAGGTAAGACCACATTCCTGAAGACTGTTGTCCAGGAGAGTAAGAAACGTCTGGTCGTCGTAGCGCCAACAGGTGTAGCAGCCATCAATGCAGGTGGTGTCACCATCCACTCTTTCTTCCAGTTACCCTTCACCCCGTACATTCCCAATTCACGTATCCAGAGCAAGTTTGACTTCAGCAAGGAGAAACGGCGTATCATCGCCTCGCTCGACCTGCTTATCATCGATGAGATCTCGATGGTCCGCAGCGACCTGCTGGATGCCGTCGATGCCGTCTTACGACGTTATCGGGACCGCTATCAGCCCTTCGGGGGTGTGCAGTTGCTGATGATCGGCGACCTGCAGCAGTTGACCCCCGTGGTAAAACCCGAAGAAGAGAATGTCCTGAAAACTTGGTACGACACCCCTTACTTCTTCGGTTCCAAGGCCCTTCAGCAGATCGATTACGTCACCCTACAGCTCGAGAAGGTCTATCGTCAGCAGGACGGCCTCTTCCTAGACATCCTGAATCATATCCGCGAGGCCTGTCCCACACCAGAGGATCTGACGCAGCTGAACCGACGTTATGTGCCAGAGTTCGCACCTCAGGCAGAAGACGGTTATATCCGGTTGACGACCCATAACTACCTCGCAGATAACTATAACGAGAATGAATTAACGAAACTTCCCGGTGCTAGTTTCAGATTCAAAGCCCGTATCGAGGGTAATTTTCCGGAGTACGCCTATCCCACAAGTATGGAACTGGAACTGAAGGAAGGTGCGCAGGTGATGTTTGTGAAGAACGATCCTACCAGCGATCACCGTTATTATAATGGACGTATAGGTCGAGTGGTAGAGATCAACGCCAGTCATATAGAGGTACTGTGTCCCGGTGATGCCGAAGCCATCGACGTAGAACCGCTGGTATGGGAGAATGCGCAGTATCAGATTAACCCCGAAACGCGAGAGATAGAGACCCGTATACAGGGCCGTTTCCACCAGCTGCCACTGCGTCTGGCATGGGCCATCACCATCCATAAGAGTCAGGGCCTGACCTTCGAACATGCCATCATCGATGCGAACCTCTCCTTCGCACCGGGACAGGTGTATGTGGCACTCAGCCGCTGTAAGTCACTCGAAGGGATGGTGCTTTCCGCACCTTTAGATGCAAAAGCGGTCATCACAGACCAACGTGTAGAATACTATATCAACCGGCAGGAAGCCGAGGCACAGCGCAGCATCGCACAGTTACCGCTACTGAAAGAGGAGTATCACCGGCAGCTGTTGCTCGAGCTCTTTGACTTCCGCGAGATGCTTTATAGCGAGGAACATCTGCTGCGACTGATGTCGGAGTTCTTCTACCACAGCCATACCGACCTCACGGAACGGCACAAGCGTGTTCTTGCAGATTTCTCTGCACGTGTCATCACTGTTTCCAACAAGTGGGAACAGCAACTGCGTCAGATGCCATTGCCACAACTCCGCGATGAGACTTTCCTGGAGCGTGTCCGGCGTAGTGCATCCTATTTCGAGGAAACCATCGATAACGTCTTCGGCAATGTCCTCACGCTGACAACAGAAGTCAAGTCGAATAACAAGCAGGCCATGAGTCGTTTCACGGAGGCACTGGCAGCAGTACGTCAGGCCGTCCTTTCCCGGCGCTGTCTGCTGGAGCGGATTTCAGCCTTAGGCTTTGAGCCGAGTACCTATCTGCGAGAGAAACAGCATGCCCTGCTTGATGCCCTCGATGAAGACCTGCTGAAAAAACGTAAGACAAAAGCCCCGAAAGCCCCCAAGGCACCGAAGTCTAAGAAGGAACCTAAGGAAAAGACGTGGAACATCACCCGACAACTCTATGACCAGGGACTCACACCTGATGCTATCGCCAAGGAACGCGGGCTTACCCTGGGGACCATCATGGGCCACCTGTCACGTTTTGTCGCTACCGGCGAGATCTCACTCTCTGATATCCTGTCGAAAGAACATCATGAAGCTATACTAAAAGCTGTCCGCCTCATCGGTCCTGATGATGGGCGAACAGCTATTAAGAACCTCTGTCCTCCTGAAGTCACATACGCCGAAATCGAGCTGGTACTCAGCACGATGGAGTAAGGCGATTACTCTGCGGCGTTTTTCAGTATCTCCGAGAGGGTGGGATGAATATGCACCATATCGGCAAGTTCGTGGAGGGTCGTGTGCTTACACATCAGCACAGAGACCTCCTGGACCATGTCGGCAGCATGGGCTCCGAACGCATGACAACCCAGGATTTTTCCCTCCGGCGAGGCGAAGAGTTTCAGCATACCCTCGGTCTCGTTCATCGCCAGGGCTTTGCCGTTAGCACGCCAGAAGGACTTCCGACACTCGTAGGCAATGCCTTGTTCCTTCAGCTGATCTTCCGTAGGTCCTACACAGGCAGCCTCCGGTTCTGTGAATATCGCTGCCGGCATGATGTCGAAACGGATACCATCGGTCTTACCCAAGATATGGTTTACGGCACGTATGGCCTGCATCTCTGCCGCATGGGCCAGCATCTGCCGACCGTTGGCATCGCCGATGGCGTAGATATTGGAGACGGCCTGATAGTTATCATCTACAGGGATAGCGCCTTGTGGAGTGAGGGTGATGCCGACGGCTTCGAGGTTCAGGCCTCCGGTACGTGGTTTACGACCTGTAGCCATCAAGATGACATCAGCCTCGAGATCTGCAACGTTCTCTACAGCAGTCTTCATCTTAAAGGTGATGCCTCGCTTCTCCAGTAATTTACGCAGACGCTTGGCGATGTCGCCATCCAGTGCAGGCAGACACTCCTTGAGATATTCTATCACCGTCACTTCAGCGCCAAAACGGTTGAACACAGAGGCGAACTCCATACCGATAACGCCAGCACCGATAATCGTCAGACGCTTGGGAAGGGTGTCGAGGTTGAGCAGTCCTGTGGAATCAACCACACGAGGATCATCGAGACCCTTAATGGGGATGTACTTTGTCTCAGAGCCCGTAGCGATGATGATGTTATCAGCAGTGTAGTCGCCAACGGTATGTGCATCCGTAAAGACGCCCTTCTCGCGAACGAGTGTGATATTGGGATGTGAGAGGATGCCCTCCACCCCACTCCGCAGCTGCGGAACCACCTGAGCCATACGTTCACGAGCCTCAGTAAAGGACGTACTATGGACATAAGTCTTTGTTGGGATACACCCCACATTGAGACACGTGCCTCCAACGTCCTCTCTCTCGAAGACCACAACCTTGAGGCCTTGCTTAGCAGCGTATTCAGCGGCGCGGTAACCCCCAGGCCCCGCGCCGATAATGATCAGATCAGTTGTTGTCATTGAGCATCTGCTTATAAGTGGTAATCGGATGCTTCGCTGCGAGGACATCATCCACACGACCTATCGGCGTATTGTGGGGTGCCGTCTTCACCAGCTCCGGATCGTTCTTGGCTTCCTCAGCAATCTTACGCATCACTGCGATGAAGCCATCGAGCGTTTCCTTCGACTCGTTCTCAGTAGGCTCTATCATCAGTGACTCATGGAACAGCAACGGGAAGTAGATCGTAGGTGCATGATAGCCGTAGTCGAGCAGACGCTTAGCGATATCCATCGTCGTAACCCCAGTAGACTTATCCTTCAAGCCATCGAACACAAACTCATGACAGCATGTGGTGTCGATAGGCAGTTCATAGACGTCCTTGAGCGATTCCTTGATATAGTTGGCATTAAGCGTAGCGAGGGGACCCACATTCTTGATCTGTTCACGACCTAACGAGAGAATATAAGCATAGGCACGCATCATCACGCCGAAGTTGCCATGATAGGGAGAAATATCGGGGAAGAATTCCTCCAAGCCCCATCGGACACCCACAGGGCCTGCGCCTGGACCGCCTCCGCCATGAGGTGTAGAGAACGTCTTATGCAGGTTGATGTGCATCACATCGAAACCCATATCACCAGGGCGACAGGCACCCAGCATAGGATTCAGGTTGGCACCATCGTAGTACATCAGTCCTCCGCAGTCGTGGATGAGTTTCGCAATCTCAGGGATACGCGTCTCGAAGAGACCCAGCGTATTGGGATTGGTCATCATCATCGCAGCAATGTTAGGACCTTCCAATCCTACCAGCCTTTCCAGATCGCCCAGATCGACCAAACCTTCAGAGGTAGATTTTACTTCGAGAATCTCCAAGCCACAAACTGCAGCCGAAGCGGGATTCGTACCGTGGGCACTATCAGGAACGATCACCTTCTTACGCTGCATATCGTTACGAGAACGATGATAGTTATCGATGACCATCAGTCCCGTCAATTCGCCATGTGCCCCTGCATAAGGCTTGAATGTGAATCTTGACATACCCGTCAGCTCACAAAGTGCCTGGTTAAGCCACGTTATCAACGTCATGACACCCATCACCGTCTTACCAGGCTGCATTGGATGCAGGTTCTGGAACTGTGGCAGAGCAGCCACCTCCTCATTGATCTTGGGGTTGTACTTCATCGTACAGGATCCGAGGGGATAGAAGCCCGTATCAACGCCGAAGTTGTTATTCGAGAGATTCGTATAATGACGTACCACCGTCAACTCATCGCATTCTGGCAGTGCAGCATCCTCTACGCGACACCACTCCTTGGGAATCTGATAATCACCATAATTATTTTCGGGCAGCGAATAGCCCTTACGACCCTCCTTGGAGAGTTCAAAAATCAGGTTTCCGTATAGTCTGTTATTCATAACCTTTTGCCTTAAATTTTAATGAACTCCATTCACAAGCGGAAGCAGATTGAGGAAATGGTCAATCTCATCTTTCGTTCGTTTTTCTGTCACAGCAATCAACAGACTCCCATCCGTCATACGTACACCGGGGAGTATACCGTTCATCTCATAGAAAGAGAACAAGGTATCCATATCCCCATCGTAACGTACAAGGAACTCATTAAAGAACGGCTGATCATAAACCAGAGAGAAATGGCCTGAAGCCAGTAGTTTGTCACAAAAATAGTGAGCACCTGCATAAGAGAGTTCAGCAGCCTCCTTCAGTCCCTGCTTACCCATCAGCGACATATAGACTGTCACCCAAAGGGCCATCAGGCTTTGATTGCTACAGATATTCGACGTCGCCTTCTGACGACGGATATGCTGTTCGCGGGCCTGGAGTGTGAGTACGAAAGCACGCTGGCCGCGATTATCCTTCGTCATACCTACGATACGACCTGGCATCTTACGAATCAGTTTCTCCGTGCAGCACATATAGCCCACATACGGGCCACCAAACAGCATCGGTATACCCAACGACTGTCCATCACCCACAGCAATGTCAGCGCCCCACTCACCAGGTGTCTTCAACACCGCAAGATCGACTGCCACACTGTTCATAATAAAGAGAGCCTTATTCTCGTGACAAGCCTCAGCAAAACCTGTGAAGTCTTCGACAATACCCACAGCATTAGGCTGCTGCACGATAACACCAGCCACACCACCCTCGGCTAAACGAGCCTTCAGATCATCGGAATCTGTAACACCGTTCTTCTCTTCTATCGTCACGAGTTCAATGCCCTGGTGCAACGCATAGGTATCGAGTACCTTGCGTGTACGCTTATTCAAGGTTTCCGATACGAGAACCTTGTTCTGTTTCTTACCTGCAGCCACAGCCATCATCATCGCCTCAGCAGTAGCCGTCGTACCGTCATACATCGAGGCATTGCTGATGTCCATCCCCGTAAGTTCGGCCATCATACTCTGGTATTCGAAGATATAATGCAGCGTGCCTTGTGAGATCTCTGCCTGATACGGGGTATAGGATGTGAGAAACTCAGAGCGCGACAACAGACTAGGAATCACGGAGGGCGAATAATGGTCATAGACGCCATAACCCGCATAACAGGTCAACTGTTTATTTTGTGAGCCCAACTTTTCAAAGACCCGGCGAATCTCTATCTCACTCATTCCCTCAGGAATGTTATAGTCGCCCTGAAAGCGGATGCTCTCTGGAATCTGAGCATAGAGATCACCGAGGTTTTCCACCCCGGCTTTCTCCATCATCGCCTTCAGATCTTCCTCCGTCTGAGGAAAATACTTATATGCCATACTTCTACTGTTTTTCAAGAATTACTTCTCACAGAAAGCAGCGTAAGCCTGAGCGTCCATAAGATTATCGAGTTCTGAAGCATCACTGAGTTCTACTTTGATGATCCAATTCTCGAAAGCATCCTCATTGATGAGTTCAGGCGTATCCTCAAGGGCTTCATTAACCTCAACGACAGTACCACTGACGGGAGAAATCAGATCTGAAGCAGCCTTCACACTCTCCACAGCGCCGAATTCCTCACCTGCCGATACCTCATCGTCCACGTCGGGCATATCTACATACACCACATTACCCAGTGCATTCTGGGCATAGTCTGTGATACCGATGAAACCGAAATTACCTTCTACTCTTACAAATTCGTGTGACTCTGAATAGTAGAGTCCTTCAATTACTTTTGCCATAATATTTATTTTTTATAGTTTTTGTTATAAAATTGCTTCTTAACAACCTTGCCCGGGAATACTTTCTTACGAATCTGGATTTGCACCTCAGTATCGAGTTTCGAATAGGCAGCGTCGACTAATGCCATGCAAACACTCTTATCCACAGAGAGGGCATGATAACCTGTCGTCACTTCGCCGATGGGGTCGCCATCCATATTAAGGACAGTATACCCATGACGGGGAATAGCCTTATCGAAGAGTTCTATTCCCACAAGTTTCTTCGCCGGACCCTCCGTCTTTTGCTTCAGCAAGGCCTCTTTGCCGATAAATTCGTTCTTGTTAAGTTTTACGAACATACCGAGACCAGCCATGATGGGAGTGATGTCTTCAGAGAGTTCATCACCATAGAGGGGCAGTCCGACCTCGAAACGCAGGGTATCGCGACAACCCAAGCCACAAGCCTGTACACCTGCCGCAATGAGTTTGTCCCAACACTCACAGATATAGTTATGAGAGGCATAGATCTCAAAACCGTCCTCACCCGTATAACCTGTGCGAGAGATAATCACATCGTCAATAGTCTTTACAGTATAAAACGTCAGTTCTGCACAGGGCAGACCCAGCACCGTCTCAACAATATGTTCTGACTCAGGCCCCTGAATAGCAATCTGTCCATAGAAGTCTGAACGGTTCTGAAGATCGATATCGAATCCAGTGGCATTCTCCTGCATCCAGGCCCAGTCCTTATCAATATTGGCTGCATTGATGACGAGGAAGAAATCATTCTCGCCCATCTTATACACCAACAGATCATCCACTGTGCCACCATTCTCGTAGCACATCATACCATAGTAGATCTTACCCACAGGAGCCCCTGCGATGTCGTTAGTGAAGATGTGTTGCACATAACGTTCTGCATCCTTGCCCTTCACCGTGACTTCACCCATATGGGAAACATCGAAGAGTCCCACCTGATCACGCACAGCCATGTGCTCTGCCGTAATGCCTGCATTCTTATAAAGCAGGGGCATGTCAAAACCTCCGAAGGACACTATCGTGGCCCCCAGTGATACGTGCTTGTCGTATAGACAGGTACGTTTTTCTTTCTTTTCTAATTCTTGCTTAATTGCCATAGATTATAGTAATAAATGAATAAAATCGTCACGCAGATAGTCCTGTTCAATTTTCTCTATCTCAGCCACATCGGCAGCTGTCAGAACAAGTTCTTCCCTGCAAAGCGTCTCACGGATAAGTGTTTTCACACCTTCAAGCGTCATCGACGTGTAGTCCTTCAACAGTGTGATGCGCTGACGCACACTCTCGATACCTTTCTTCTGCAGTTTTTCACGACTGGGAGTGATGGCGTGTAACATGTGTTCCATATTGGTATCATAGAGTAGAGTGCTGTGTACGATGCTTCGCCCAGGCAACTGGTAGAAGGCTGTGCCACAGACTTTCTTATCCCCTATCATAATGTCGTTATGACTCGTGCCTACAGCCTCAACACCAAGTTTGCGAAGCACCAACAGAATCATATTCACGAACTTATTGAAGGTAAAGCCCACCTGATCTCCATCAGTGATATACGAGAGCATCACGTTGTCCATATCAGCATATACACACCCTCCGCCACTCTTCCGGCGGTACACACTGATACTATTCTCACGACAATAGTCGATATTCACCTCATTCTCTATCACCTGGTTTCGTCCGAAGATGACGCTAGGTTTCACTTGCCACATGAAGAAACACTCTGACTCGTTGACATGGCGCGCTACATATTCCTCCATCGCCAGATAGAACGATAGACGACGCTCCTTTTCGTCAGGCAAAGTAATATATTTCATTTTGAGGTAAGTGGTAAGAAGTTAGAGGTGAGAGAGTGCCTATTTCGGTTGCTCAGCATCCAACCGCTCTACAGCTCCCGAGAGCGGATTCAGCCAGAGATGAGTGGTATAGCGTTTGTTGAAGAGTGCCGCACTCAACAGTTCTGTATTGCCAAACTGTGCTGCAGGGAACTCATTCGTCAAGAGAAGGCCCTCACTGTTGGAGATTGTGGAGCGCAACTTACCTGGGATATTCACATAGATACCGGCGACCTGTTTAACGGCTTTCTTCTTGTCCGTCACTGGTGTCTCAGGAACGGTTTTCAGATCCTCGATAGAGATATAATAAGGTACGCCCGCGAGGTCATCGACATCCACGATACCCAGTTTCTGGGAGAAACGGAAAAGCAACACTCGGTTCGCAGTCTCACTGGGTACATATGTGATGACGTGCTCTACAGTATCCTTGAGGGTCACGCCTGCGAAGAGACTCGTCAGACTGTGATCCTGCTGATCCAGGCTATTCAACATCAGCTTAAGCTGCGCACCATCTTTAGGCATATTATCTGCCTGACCACGCACCAGAAGATTACGACTCTCACGGATATCATAGATGTCGCGTGCCACGAGTTCTGCCATCTTCGCCGTACTGCCTGCTGCCAGTGTTTCCTCATTCATATACTGACGCGGATTCACGGCTTTAGGGCGTGGAGCAGGGGTAAACACCGGTTGCGGAGTGATGGCATTCGGTGTGGCATTTATCGCCAGCAGGATTCCATCATCAGAAAGTGCCACATTAGGGGCTACAGTCTTCGGATCGAACTTCACCGCAAAGACCTTTGTGGTATCGGCTACAGCAATGGGTTCCTGACGGATGGTGGTGATGCGATACTCCACCGAAGGTTCTTGAGAGACATCCTTCAGACGCAGGTAACGATCGGCATACTTACTGAAATCGCCAGGGGTATATGTGGTCTTCTCCACCTGAACGGTGATACGGACAGCCGTCTTGGGAAGGAAATAGACAGCGCCCTCCGAGGTAACACCAGGTCTGTAAGGGCTCAATACCGTCTGTGCTATGCAAAATGCAAAATGATAAATGATAAATGATAAAACTATCAGAAATCTTTTCATACTGTTTACTTTTCTTAATCGTTTAACCGTTTAAAAGCTTGCGGGAGATACTTGATGAGATCGCTGGCCATCAGGCTCTCCTCACCGATTTCACGTGCAGCGATGTCGCCAGAAAGTCCATGAAGGTACATACCTATAAGACAGGCGTCTTGTTGCTTATAACCACGTGCCAAAAGTCCTGTGATGATACCCGTCAACACATCGCCGCTACCTGCGGTAGCCATTCCTGCATTACCCGTAGAGTTAAAGATCACATGACCATCAGGCATACAGAGTGCAGTATGGTGCCCTTTCAACAAAACATAGCCCTGTGTGCGCTCTGCTAGATTACGGGCCTTGGAAAGCTGGTCATAACTGTCAACACCAGGTCCCTCAAGACGTTCCAGCTCCTTGGGATGGGGTGTAAAGATGATACCTGCAGGCAACTGCTGCAGCCATGCATGATGGCTTGCAAGTATATTGATAGCATCAGCATCGCAGACACAGGGACATTGTGTACGTCTCAGCTGTGCGATAAGTGCGACAGCCGTCTGCTCACTCGTCCCCAATCCCGGTCCTATACCAAGTGCATCATAATCGACCGTATCCACAGCTTCAGAGAAGATGATCTCGTCGCGGTCAAGCTGTAGGATGGCCTCTGGCACACTGATCTGCAGGATAACACTATTCTGTTTGGGGGTATGCGTCGTCACCTTTCCTGCTCCAGAACGCAGACAGGCTTTTGTGGCCAACACAGCAGCTCCCGCCATACCATAGCGGCCTGCGATGATCAACGCATTACCCATATTCCCCTTATGGGCATAGGGACTGCGCTTAAGTAATAATGGGCGGATGTCATTCTCTTCAGCAAGAGTATATTGCGACTCGATCTTCTCAATGCCTTCAGCACTAAGACGAATATCAAGTACCCTGAGGCGTCCTATGAGTTGCTGATTCTCCGGGAAGAGGAAGGATAGCTTCCGCTGTCCCAAGGTCAGCGTCATATCTGCACGGATAATGTTTGCACGGATATTATACGAGTTGTCTTCCGTCATCAGTCCGGAGGGGACATCGATGCTCACCACTTTCGCCGACGAGGCATTGATATACTTCACCAACGAGGCAAAGCCTCCGGCAAGTGGTTTGTTCAGTCCAGAACCGAAGAGGCCATCAATGACCAGCATATCCGCCTCCAACTTCGGAGGTTCAAACTCATGCGTAATCTCCGTGAAATTCTTCACTTTCTTCTCAAGGAGACGCTTCTTATTGGCCATGCAATCTTCCGAGAGATGATCGGAGATATTAAAGAGAAACGTTTGCACGTTGTATCCCTTCTCACTGAGCATACGGGCAACAGCCAACGCATCGCCGCCATTGTTACCCGGTCCAGCAAAGACAACAATAGGCGTATCCACCCGCCATTCAAAAGTGATGACCTGTGTGATAGCCTTCGCAGCACGTTCCATCAAATCAATGGAACTGATAGGCTCATGTTCTATCGTATACTTGTCCAGTTCATGAATCTGGGCACTCGTAAATATTTTCATTTGTGCAAAAGTAGTGAAAAAGCCCCACTTATTACACAGATTAACACAGATTAATACTATTTTTCTTAGAAAAACTGCGAAATCTGTGGCTTTTTTAGTAATTTTGCCGAAAATTTCATCATTTCGCACATGGAGACTATAAAAATCAACGACAGACGCTTCAAGATTTCTATCCCTGAAGCAGAGATTAAAAACCGCATCAAGACGGTTGCTGCACAAATCAGTAAGGACATGGAGGGTAAGAATCCACTCTTCCTTGGAGTACTCAATGGCGCTTTTATATTTGCCGCCGATCTGATGCGAGAAATGACTATCCCCTGCGAAATCTCGTTTGTGAAACTTGCCTCCTACCAAGGTACTACCTCTACTGGAACTATCCAGGAGGTCATCGGTATCAACGAGAATCTCACTGGACGTACAGTGATCATCGTGGAAGATATCGTGGAGAGCGGTGCAACCATGAAACGGATGATTGAACAGTTGGGTACGAGGAACCCTGCCTCCGTACACATCTGCACCCTCTTCTTCAAGCCTGAAAAGCTGAAGGAGGAATTAGATCTTGACTATGTCGTTTTCCGCATCCCCGACGATTTCATCGTTGGCTATGGTCTCGATTACGATCAGGGAGGACGAGGACTGAAGGATATCTACACCATCGTAGAAGACTAGACGAAGACAATAAGTGTAAAAAGATTAAAGGATAATGAAGAACATTGTAATTTTCGGTGCGCCTGGCTCCGGCAAAGGAACCCAGAGCGACAAGATGATTGAGAAGTACGGTCTGAACCACATCTCTACAGGCGACGTACTCCGTAGTGAGATTAAGAAAGGTACAGAACTCGGAAAGACCGCTGCTGGCTACATCGACAACGGACAGCTGATTCCTGATGACCTGATGGTGAGCATCCTCGCCTCCGTGTACGATGCATTCGGACGTGAGCACAAGGGTGTCATCTTCGACGGATTCCCTCGCACGATTCCACAGGCTGAAGCTCTGAAGAAGATGCTTGAGGAGCGTGGTGACAAGGTGGCTGCAATGATTGAGCTCGATGTGCCTGAGGATGAATTGATGAAACGTCTGATTCTCCGCGGACAGCAGAGCGGACGTGCCGATGACAACGAGGAGACGATCAAAAAACGCCTTGTGGTGTATCATTCTCAGACACAGCCGCTTATCGAGTGGTATAAGAACGAAGGAATACACTATCATATCAACGGCCTCGGCGAACTCGACCGTATCTTCGCCGACATCTGTGCTGTGATAGACAATATTTAAGAATGGAGAGTAATTTCGTAGACTATGTAAAGATCATGTGCCGCTCAGGCAAGGGCGGCAAAGGGTCTATGCACCTGAAACATGTGAAGTACAACCCCAACGGCGGTCCTGATGGTGGCGACGGTGGTAAAGGCGGCAGCATCATCCTGCGTGGTAACCATAACTATTGGACACTGCTTCATCTGAAGTACGAACGACACATCTTCGCAGAACACGGCGGAAACGGTGGCAAGGACAAGTGTCACGGAACCGACGGAAAGGATGTTTATATCGACGTACCCTGCGGAACGGTGGTCTATAATGCCGAGACGGGAAAATATGTCTGCGATGTCACTTACGACGGACAAGAGGTACTCCTCTTGAAAGGTGGTCGCGGAGGCTTGGGTAATTTCCAGTTCCGCACGGCCACGAATCAGGCGCCTCGCTACGCACAGCCTGGTGAGCCCATGATGGAAATGACCGTCATCCTCGAACTGAAACTCCTGGCTGACGTAGGTCTTGTGGGATTCCCCAATGCCGGAAAGTCTACGTTGGTATCTGCCCTCAGCAATGCCCGTCCGAAGATTGCCAACTATCCCTTCACCACCATGGAACCATCACTGGGCATTGTGGGTTATCGCGATGGTAAATCCTTCGTCATGGCCGATATTCCTGGCATCATCGAAGGCGCCTCAGAAGGAAAAGGCCTCGGCCTGAGATTCCTACGTCATATCGAGCGTAACTCTCTGTTACTCTTTATGGTACCAGGCGACACCGACGATATCAAACATGAATACGAAGTCCTCCTCAACGAACTTCGAAAGTTCAATCCTGAGATGCTCGACAAACATCGTGTCTTAGCTGTCACAAAGTGTGACCTCCTTGATGAAGAACTCATCGAGATGCTCAAGACAGACCTCCTTTCTCACAATGGGGACGATCCCCTTTGTGAGATTGTGTTTATCTCTGCTGTGACGGGGTATGGTCTCGAGGAGCTGAAGGATGTCCTCTGGCGCGAACTCAATGCCGAGAGTAATAAGCTGCAGGCCCTCACCGCTGAGGACAGTCTTGTGCATCGTGACAAGGACATGACACGCTTTGCCGCAGAAATGGCTGATGAAGGCGAGGATGAAGACATCGAATACGTTGATGCCGAAGATATCGAAGACCTCGATGATTTCGAATACGAAGAAGAATGGGAGGACGAGAAATGACCAGACGAATCATCCTTTCATTAATCACCATTCACTGTTCACTATTCCCTGCTCTTGCCCAACAACAGTTTACAGCGCTGGAGCAGCAGAAGATCAGTATCGACACCCCTGGACTTTTCGATCAGTCAGATGCCTTCACCATCGACTTCGCCTTGCTACGGCCTAACGAATACAGTTTCCCGCTGCCCGTAGGAAAGGCCGAGGCGGGTAAGGACTACAACGTAGAGATCACCTCTTCGAAGGGTGATGCTGTAAAGGCCATGTTCGACGGTACAGTACGTATGTCTTGGAATCACCCCAAATACGGCAAGGTCATCGTGTTACGCCACGACAACGGTCTGGAGACCGTCTATGGCCGTAATGCCGAAAACCGCGTAAAGGTCGGTGATGAGGTGAAAGCAGGACAGACTATCGCCATTATCGGAGGCTCTGACGATCGCACATACTGTGAGTTTGCTGTGATGGTGAACGGTGCCCGCCTCAATCCAGAGATGATTCTCGACCTCAAGTCGCATCGTCTGCTCCAAAAGACCATCCTTTGTCAGAAGGTAGGTTTCAAGGTGAAGGTGACCACTACCGAGCCTGACCCCTGGGATGAACGCCGTCTTGCCAAGAAAGGCAAGGAGGAGCCGATGAAGATGCAAGACCCATTCGGCGGCAGTTCAAAGTTCACGCTCAACCTCGCCAGCATCTCTGATAAAGAATGGTGCTATCCCCTGCCTGGAGCCAAGGTCATCAGTCCTTATGGCGCACGCGGAAGACGTTCTCACTCTGGTGTAGACCTGAAGACCAAGCCCAACGACCCCATCTATGCCGCTTTCGACGGTGTGGTGAAGATGTCGCAGGTCTATAGCGGCTATGGCAACTGCATCATCCTTCGTCACGCCAATGGTCTCGAAACCCTTTACAGCCACAATTCCAAGAACCTCGTAAAGGTTGGCGACCACGTGAAATGCGGACAGCAGATAGCCCTTACAGGACGTACTGGACGTGCTACCACCGAGCACCTTCATTTTGAGGTACGCGTGGCTGGTGTTCATTACAATCCGAATATGATCTTTGATCATAACACCCATAAGCTGAAGAAAGACAAAGTCACTTTCCAGAAAAGACGCAAGTAATTTTACCATTTTTCAAAAAAGTTGGAATTTTGTAACATTATTCCAATTCTTTTCACTAATTTTGCACCCGTAACAAGTAACTTGGGTGTGAACCCATCAATTAATTATTAACAACAATTCTAAATTATGCAGAAAAGATTGTTCTTTCTGGTCACTTTGCTGTTAACGCTTTCGTTAACGGCTATGGCCCAAATCACAACGTCAAGTATGGCAGGAAAGGTGACTCTCGACGACGAAAAAGGCGAGGAAGTCATCGGTGCTACCGTTGTAGCTGTACACGAGCCTTCAGGCACGCGTTACACTGCTGTCACCAACACTTCCGGACGCTTCTCTATTCAGGGTATGCGTACTGGCGGTCCTTACGAGGTGACAGTGTCTTATGTCGGTTTTCAGACCAAGACCCTGAAGGGCATTACCCTCCAGTTGGCTGAGACCTACAACCTCTCCGTATGGCTCTCAGAGAATGCCACAGAACTCGGCGAGGTCATCGTCAGCGGTAAGGCTTCAAAGTTCGCTGCCGAGAAGACTGGTGCTGCTACTAACATCAACAGTGCACAGATTACGGCGCTGCCTACGGTTAGTCGTTCGATTACCGATGTCACCCGTCTGTCACCTTATGGTGGTAACGGCATGAGCTTTGCAGGTGCCGATGGTCGTACAGCCAACTTCACGATTGACGGTGCTAACTTCAACAACAACTTCGGTCTTTCCGACAAGCTGCCTGGTGGCGGTAACCCCGTTTCTCTCGATGCCATCGAGGAGTTGCAGGTGGTGATTTCTCCTTATGATGTCCGTCAGACCAACTTCATCGGCGGTGGTGTAAACGCCATCACGAAGTCAGGTACGAACACCTTCAAGGGTTCTGCCTACATCTATCACCGCAACGAGAACCTGCGTGGTGACGTTGTCGACAAGGTAACTCTGCCCACAGCGCGTGAGAAGGACCGTCAGACCACATACGGATTCTCTCTCGGAGGTCCGATCATCAAGAACAAGGTTTTCTTCTTCGTCAATGGTGAAATGATCAAGACCCCAACGATCTCTTCACCTTGGCGCGGTTCTACCAATGGTGTGGCTGATGTCGCTCAGAACATCTCTCGCACCAAGCTCTCTGACCTTGAGACCATCTCTAACTTCGCAAAGAGCAAGTACGGTTATGACACTGGCAGCTGGACCAGCTTCCCTGCCGACGAGAGCAACTACAAGATTCTGGCCCGTCTGGACTGGAACATCACCGATAAGCATCATCTGGCCCTGCGCTATAACTACACCAAGAACACCATTTGGAATGCGCCTAACGCTACCTCTATGGATGGTGGTACCCGTATGGCCGGCGCCCGTATGTCACAGTACTCCATGTCGTTTGCCAACTCTATGTACTCGATGGACAACCTCGTACATTCTTGGTCTATCGACCTGAACAGCCGTCTGACGGATAATCTCTCCAACCAGTTCCTGGCTACATTGTCTAAGCTCGATGATATCCGCGGTACCGATTCTTCTGAGTTCCCCTTCATCGACATCCTCGATGGTGGCGACAACAACTACATGGCCCTCGGTTATGAGTTGTTCACCTGGAATAACGCCGTTCATAACACCATTTGGAACATCAAGGACGACGTGACTTATTACATGGGTAAGCACAAGATCATGGCTGGTCTCACTTTCGAGCATCAGATGGCTGACAACCAGTATATGCGTAATGGTACCGGTTACTACCGTTACAACTCGATGGACGACTTCATGAACGGTGCTGCTCCTGAGATCGTATGTCTGACTTACGGTTACGACGGTGAGTCGAAGCCAGCTGCCCGTGTGCAGTTCAATCGCGCCGGCATCTATGCCCAGGATGATTTCAACATCTCCGACAACTTCAAGCTGACCTACGGTCTGCGTGTTGACGGACTCTTCTTCAACAACAACGACCTGCTGAGAAACCAGGCCATCTACGACCTCGACTACGATGGTCGTCATATTGATACAGGCAAGTGGCCTAGCAACAGCATCACGCTCTCTCCGCGTATTGGTTTCACCTACGATGTCTTCGGTGATAAGAGCCTGAAGATCCGTGGAGGTTCTGGTCTCTTCTCCGGACGTCTGCCCCTCGTATTCTTCACCAACATGCCAACCAACGGCGGTCTCGTGCAGTATCAGGCACAGCTGAATGGTAAGACCAAGGTATGGGATGGTAAGAAGGACGCTGCTGTCAAGGGCTTCGAGAACTATTCCGGCGCCTATACCACCGACGCCAACGGCAACCGCTTCATTGACATGAACCAGTTTGCCGGTGGTCTTGTGACTGAGGACGGAAAGGCCAGCGTGGCAGCCCTTCAGAACAAGCTCTTCGCAATGGGTTATCCCTCTCACGTAACGCCTGAGATGGGTACTGTACCCTCTTCTATCTCTGCCGTCGATCCTGACTTCAAGATGCCGCAGGTATGGAAGACCTCTCTGGCTATTGACTACCAGATTCCTGTATCATTCCCCTTCACGGCTACTGTCGAGGGTATCTTCAACAAGAAGATCCACGACAACTGCATCAGCGACTGGGCCATTCCTTCTGTTGGCGGTTTCTCTCGCTTCAATGGCGTCGACAACCGTCCGATCTTCCCCACAGGATTCCGTACTGGTACGAAGGCCTTCGTGCTCGAGAACACCAGCAAGGGTTACGGTTGGAGTGCTAACGTAACGCTGACTGCACAGCCCTTCGAGTGGTTGAACCTGATGGCAGCCTACACCCACACCGTCTCTAAGGAAGTAACGGGTATGCCTGGTTCTGCTGCTGAGTCTGCCTTCACCTACGTTCCTACAGTGGAAGGTCCTAACAGCATCAAGCTCCACAACTCTCAGTATGTGACCCCAGACCGTATCGTGGCCAATGCCACCATCAACGACAAGAGCGGCAACCACTACAGCTTCATCTATGAGACCTGGCGCGGTGGATCCAGCTACTCTTATATGACAGTGAACGATATGAACAGCGACGGTTACAACTACGACGCCATCTATATTCCTACTGATGAGCAGGTGGCCAATGGCGAGTTCCGTTTCGTTTCTCAGGACGATGCCCAGCGCTTCATGGACTTTGTTCACAATGACAGCTACCTGAAGAAGCATCAGGGCGAGTATGCCGAGCCTTACAGCGTTTATGCACCTTGGGTACATCGTGTAGACTTCGCTTACAAGCACGACTTCAAGGTGAACGTGGGCAAGACCACTCACAAGCTGCAGCTCTCTTTGGACGTGAAGAACGTTCTGAACCTCTTCAACTCCAGCTGGGGTGTCAGCAAGACTCTGAACTCAGAGATTGGTTCCGAGGCCCGTATCCTGAAGTACGAGGGTGTCGATGCCGATGGTTATGCCACCTTCTCTACACCTTCAGCCATCAGTGCCAACACCAAGACATGGGCTCCTAACCATGCCATCAGCCAGTGCTGGTATGCTTCTGTAGGTATCAGATACATATTTAATTAATAAGGTAAAACAATAAAAAGGAAAAAGATATGAAACTTAGATATTTCATTCCGTCCCTCATAGCAGTGTTTGCTGCATTGTTCACAAGCTGCTCTGACAAACAGGAACCGACCTTCCTTGATGAGATTCGGGTGTCGAAGTC
>JAEENF010000128.1 GCA_016283605.1 Prevotella sp. | reverse complement strand
CTCGCCCACCAAGATACCTGTCATCAGACTGACGACAATTCGCAATAACGGAACCGATTCAAACGTATTGTTCTTCATATTATTTCGATTTAACGGGACAAAGATAATAAAAAAAGGTAAAAGTGAAAAGTGAAAGGTGAAAAAGTTGCTGCCACTTAGCTTTTTTTTGTAATTTTGCAGCCAAAAGACAGAAAAAAGGAAATGGGAATCGTAAATATACCTCTTTGGGCGTGGATTTTGTTTTATGTGCTGGTGTTTATCATGCTGCTCATCGACTTGAAGTCGTTCGGCAAGAAAGGTCAGCACGAGGTCAGCATCTCTGAAGCCCTGAAGATGACCGCCGTCTGGATTGGTGTGTCGCTCGTATTCTGTGCCGGCATCTACTATTTCTATCCGGGAGATTCTCACGAAAAGGCGATGGAATTCCTAGCTGGTTACCTGATCGAGAAGTCACTGTCGATGGATAACCTCTTCGTGTTTCTGATGCTCTTCTCATTCTTTGGTGTCCAACGGAAATACCAACACGAAGTATTATTCTGGGGTATCTTCGGAGCCCTAATTCTGCGTAGTATCTTTATCTTCGCAGGTGCAGCAATGGTACAGAGATTCGAGTGGATATTGGCCATCTTTGGCATTTTCCTCATCTATACAGGCATCAAAATGTTCAGCCATAAAGACGAAAGCGTCAACCCCTCGAAGAACATTTTCGTGAAACTATTCAAGAAGTTCTTCCCCGTAACAGATCAGATGCACGAGGACAAATTCTTTATCATCGAAAACGGCAAACGACTTGCCACCCCACTCTTTATCGCCCTCTTGGTGATTGAGACGACAGATGTAGCCTTTGCCGTAGACAGCATCCCCGCAGTATTCTCCGTCAGCCGCGACCCGTTTATCGTGCTCACCTCCAATATCTTTGCCATCTTGGGGTTGCGCGCCCTCTATTTCGCTCTTGCAGCCATCGCACAGTACTTCCAGTACCTGAAATACGGTCTTGGTATCATCCTCAGCTTTGTGGGTATGAAGATGTTATTTGAGGTAGCGCCAGAGCCTTATCATTACGAGGTGAGAACCCCGATTTCACTCCTGATTATCTTTGGAGTTCTGGTTCTGTCGATGCTTGCATCATACATCGCCACTTTATATAACCGAAGACGGCAATAACGACATAGAGGCCATAGAGCGAAGCTTTAAATGGAATGTCCTTATAGAAATAGAGGGCGCAGGTGACCACATCGACAGCAATCCAGATGAACCATTGCTCCAGATACTTATGTGCCAATGCCCAGATGCCTACGATGCTGAGGGCAGTTGTGAAACTATCTGCCAAAGGAACATTTGAGTTGGTAAAGGTGACAAGCAGCCAATAGATAACTCCCCAGATTGCAGCGATCATTGCCAACCAAGGCAGCACCAGTCGCTTGGGGAAATGAGTGATTCGCAAGCGCTCGTTCAGACCCCTCCTAGCCTCCCCTATCTTAGGGGAGGAAGCAATCCACTTCCACCAGCCATAGACGGTCATGGCCAGATAGTAGAACTCCATGCCACAGTCGGCATAGAGTCCTTTCTGGTAATAGAGTACGATGCCAAGAGCTTGCATCGCAAAGCCCACGGCCCACATCCACACGCTGGCCTTATACTCCAAGAGGATATACGCCAGTCCGAGAACCGTCGTCACAATATCCAACCCATGTTCCACCAAGAAGGTCATCATCATTCAAAATTAAAATCTCAGCGTGATATTTCCCTGCATCGTAAAGCCTGCCATAGGGATGAAGCCTATCTGATAGTAGCGGTTATCATTGGGATGACCATAGCTGTTGCAGATAGCCGAATACACCCATCCACTAGCAGCATAACGACGGTTAAAGATATTATTGAAGTTCAGACCGAAAATACATTCCTTAAAAACCTTCTTGGGCTTCAACGTATAACTCAACGAGGCATTAGAAGCAGAGTAGCACGGCAACGAACGGTCTGTGTTCTCCGTGTTGTCAAGATACTGACGCGAGACATAGTTCGTATGCCATATGGCCATAATACCTTTATAGTGGAAGTTCACGAAGCCATTGAGAATCGTTGAGGGCGAGAAGGCCAGCGTAGAATTGTCGTAATGGATGGTCTGCGAACCGTTGTCCCAGTCCTCCACCACTTCATCGAAGTCCTTGATCTTATTGGCACTCAGGGCGGCATTACCCTCTATAGTCAGCCACGATGTAGCATTCACGCCAAACTGCAGTTCCAGACCGGCACGATACGAGTCCTTGATATTCGTGGTCAGGTTCTCACCGATATCACTCAGCGCTCCCGTCTGCACAAACTGATTATCATACTTCATATAATAGCCGTTCAATCCCACAAGCCAACTGTCGTTCGTAAAGGTATAGCCCAGCTCGAAGTCCAACACCTGCTCAGCCTTAGGAGCAGGATAGCTGCCGTTATCCGTGAAATTATTACGTTCTGGCTCACGGTGACTCATCGCCACAGAGCCATAGACACGATGACCATTGAGACTCCAAGAGAAGCCAGCCTTCGGATTGAAGAAACCATACTTCTGATCAATATCAAGTGGTTGGTTGAAGTAGCCAGATGCATCGTCATAGAACTTGTCATTAATACCGTCGGTCTTATAGCTAACATAACGGAACTGGAGGTCACCAAACACATCCCACTGCTCATTGATATGGTATGCAGCCTTTAGGTAATGGCTGTAGTCTACCTTGATGGCATCAGAATCATAGTATTTATAATCACCATTTGCAAAGAATTTCTGGCGTACGTTCTCATTGGCGGCATAGGTCAGATAACCAAAATGATTGCCATCAAAACGCTGTACGGACACACCACCGACCACATCCCACGAATCATCCGTATAGTTCGCATTCCACACGAGGCCATAGGTATTCTGCGAAAGTCCCTTCTTACGCACAAAGTCAGTTTTCTTGATCTTATTGCCTTCAGCATCCGCAGCCGTCAGTCCAAACTTCGAGAGTTTGTTGTTAGGGCGGAACTCGCGATAATAGCCGTAGCCATAGGTATAGTGCAGCGAGGCAGATGTCGACCACTCATCACTGATATTCCACGAGGCCGAGAGGATATTATGGTTCTGCCAGAAGTTATCCGTCGTCTTGTCCCAATAGCTGCCATCATTCATCTTGTAACGTTCTGTTGAATACGTGCCGTCATCATTGATGATCATCGCCTCGTAGAGCGAATTGAACTTACCCAAGCCCTTATCCCACATATCTTCGTAGGTCTTGATGCCTGTCCGCTCACCATAGGTGCCGTCCATGATGCTCAGATCGTTGGTACCCGCTGTGACACCGTTCCAAGCCTGACCCGTCTTCTCGAAGTTGCCGATATTCTTATAAGAGATCTGATAGTTGTCATCAATCCACGTAAGACCACCATAGTAACTTCCGCTACGTCCGCTCGTGCCATGAATGAAACCATCAGTATTCGTCTCATGATAGGCGCCGTCGAAGATCAGGTGATTCCACAGCAGACCCGTGGAGAACTTGCCGCCGACATTAAACGTGTTAAACGAGCCATACGATGCGGACACCTCTCCCCCAGCCTTTTGATCGGGTGTAGCGGATGAGAGAGCCACCGTACCACCAAAGGCACCATCGCCGTTGGTTGATGTTCCCACACCACGCTGAATCTGTACCGAGCCGAGAAGTGATCCATATGAGTTCATATTCGCCCAAAATACGCACTGATCCTCAGGCGAATTGAGGGGCACGCCATCGAGCGTGACATTGATCCGTGAATCACCTGCGCCACGGATTCGCATATAAGTCGTACCCGTACCCAGACCATTCTCACTCCAAGCCAGTACACCTGGCGTCTGCGAAAAGAGAAAAGGCAGTTCCTTACCCGTCTTCGAAAATTCCTGGAGTTCCTGTTTCTTGATGTTTGCGATGGCATAAGGTGCATTCTTCTGTGCCCTCACACCTTTCACCACCACTTCCTGCAACGCCTCAACCTGCGTCGAGTCATAAAGCGCAGCACGATTCTGTGCATTCATACCCATTACTTCCACCAGCGCAATCACGCTGAAAAACAATCTTTTCATACTTTACCAATACCTTTAATTAATAATAATGTAAAGGGGAATTATGTGTCGACAACATCTACTATCCATCCCTACGCCGGCATGATCCGGATCAGGTTAGAGGGTATCATCTCAGCCCGCACCAGCGGACACCCCTTGAATTGCGGGTGCAAAGGTACAACAAAAAAATGAGGAAACCAAATCATTTCCCCATTTTTTTTAATTTTCTGTTCAATGAATCTTCTTAGATCAAATGCAACGTTCCCATCAGATAGACCAGTCCGAAGCCTAATACCATCGAGAGAATACCCATGATAATACCTATCTTCGACATATCTTTCTGCTGAACATATCCCGTAGCGAATGCCAGGGCATTCGGCGGGGTGGAGATTGGCAGGATCATAGCCGATGAAGCAGCAATGGCCACACCAATCAATACGGTACCCGTGCCACCGATAGGTGCCAGCTTATCACCCATAGCACTGCAGACCACAGCCAGGATAGGCATCAGCAAGGCTGCCGTAGCAGAGTTCGAGATGAAGTTCGACAGCACGTAGCAGATAGCACCACCAAGAATCAGGATCAGCAGCGGCGAGAACTCTCCGAAGGGGATGCTCTCCACAGCATTGGCAGCCAGACCAGAGGCATTCAGTCCATAACCGAGGGCGAAACCACCGGCAACCATCCAGATCACACTCCAGTTGATCTGCTCCAGGTCACGTTTATTGATGATACCTGTCAGAGCAAAGATACAGAACGGAACCATAGCCACTGTGTTCGCGTTGATACCTGTGAAACGGTCAGAGAGCCAGAGGGCCACGGTGAGGATGAAGGTGAAAATGACAATCTTGGAATGGATGCCTTTCTGCATACCACCATCAATCTTCAGTTCCACGGTCTTCTGTGAGAAGGGGAAGAACTTCAGCAGGATGCGCCAGCTGATGAACAGCAGCACCACCACCAGTGGGAACATGAACATCATCCACTGACCGAAGCCAAGACCCATGTTCAGTCCTTCAGGATCATTCAGATACTTCAGGGCGATATTGTTCGGCGGCGTACCAATAGGCGTACCCATTCCACCAAGGTTGGCAGCAACGGGAATTGACATCGCCAAAGCGATACGGCCCTTGCCTTCAGGAGGCAACTGACGGAACACTGGGGTGAGGAACGTCAGCATCATAGCGGCTGTAGCCGTGTTCGACACAAACATCGAGAATAGACCCGTCACCAACAGGAAACCCAACAGCACCATCTCACTCTTCGTGCCGAAGGGCTTCAACAATACTTTGGCGAGCTGAGCGTCGAGACCCGTCTTCGTAGCAGCGATAGCCAGGACAAATCCACCAATAAACAACATGATCACAGGGTCGGCGAAGCACGCCATCACGCCCTTGTAGCTGAGCAGTTTGCCCACCTCTTCCTCGTTCACCATCGGCATGATACCGCTGTCCGTACAGAAGAGTAACATCAGCACCATGATGGCAATCGACGTTGCCCATGAACTGACGATTTCGAGAATCCACATCAGGGTGGCAAAGGCAAAGATGGCTATCACACGCTGCTGGATGACCGTCAGGTTCTGAATACCGAACCACTCCGTCGGCATATTCCAGAGCAGGAGTGTTACGATGGTCACGATGGCGATTTTGAATGCACGCTTAGTGCTGTCTTCTGGATGATACTTCCGCTGGTGGCGCACCTTGTGGTACGTCTCAACAAGATGGAATCCTTCGTAAATATGAAACATTTCCTTACAATATTATTAGAATTGATATAAAATTCGCGAAATCGCGTGCAAAGGTACATAGTTTTTCCCATTTACACTTGTCATAAATCAAGTTTTTCACGCATAATGAGTGTATAAATACACAAAATCATCCCCTGCTGTCCTATGACAAGGTATGATTGTCAAGTGGACTTTGCAAATGATACATTCTGGAAATCTCCAAATATTCTTCGTTTGTGAAGAAAGAGAACCGAAAATTTTTGGTATTTCAGATTTTTATTCGTACCTTTGCAGCCGAACATTAACCATTAATGATTAAAATGAGACATTTCATTCTTTCTGCCATGATGGTTATGGCTGGAATAACGACACAGGCACAGGATGTCGTAAAGGAGTTGAGGGCCGATGTAAACCGTTCTGCGGGGACCAACTACTCTCTGCCCGCCATTAAGATCGAGAACGACACACCTGCCCCTGATGGAAAGAAACCTTTCTACATCAACCATTATGCCTGTCCATCGTCGTATTATCTTCAGAAAGAGGAGTACTATGACGAGCCCCTCGAAGTATTTATGAAGGCAGACAGTCTGAGTAAACTGACCAAGCTGGGCAAGGACGTGCTGAGGCGGCTGGAGATCATCCACAATGATGCGCATAACCGTACCACTGAGCTGACAAAGCACGGTGCTGAACAGAGTCATGGCATGATGAAGCTGTTGGCAGAGCGATTTCCGGAGGCCTTTACAGACAAGGGCTATTACAGCATTAGAAGTGTGGTGCAGAATACGGCAATTCTCACGATGATTGAGTCGGCGGCACAGCTGTCCAAGATGTATCAACCGCTGAACATCAGGACAAGGGTTTCGCATGAGGAACAGCCGTTTATGAATCCTCAGGATAAAGACCTGACAGACGACCGCATGGACTCCATTACCATGGAGCGTTACGACCGGTTTGCTGCGCTGAACACCAGTGAGATCCGATTGATGGAATCGCTTTTCAATGATCAGAATTATGTGGCGAAGTATATTTCTCCTTATACCCTCAGTCAGCAGCTCTTCAAGCTTGCTGGCAGCATCCAGAACACTGATCTGACGAAGAAGACAACACTTTATGACATCTTCACGACAGAGGAGATACACCGTCATTGGCGGAAAAACAATGCGTGGAACTACATCAACTACGGTGCCTGTAAGTTGAACGGGGCACGTCAGCCTTACCTGCAACGGGCGGTACTGAGAAACATGATGCACATGGGCGACAGTGTGCTGAAACGCTATGCCCCCATGGCACATGTGCGCTATACCAACGAACGGGTATTGATGTCGTTGGCTTGTCTGATGGAACTGAACGACTACGGAATTGAAACGGATAACCTCGACTCACTCGAGACGTTAGGATGGGCAGACTATAAGATCGCTCCGTTAGGCGGAAGCATTGTGATGGTTCACTATCGGAAAGACCGTGATGACCAGGACGTGCTTGTGAAGGTGTTGCTGAACAACAGGGAGGCCCGTCTGCCACTGAAGACCGATTGTGCGCCCTATTATCACTGGAACGATGTGAAGCGTTATTATCTGCGAAAGCTGTATCGCTACGAGAACGAGAGATTTAATGAAAAGGCAAAAAAGTAAGAAAGTAAAAAGATGAATATCAAGCATATAAAATTCCCATTGAGGGCATTGGTGTTACTATTCACCGTTCACTATTCACTATTCACTTCCTCTCAGACGGTGATGGATCTCATCAGGGAGAAACCTCAATACGCCTCATGCAACTATAATACCTATCCTGATACGATCAAAGCTGTGCTGACCCCGGCACCTGCTGGCAAGAAACCATTCTATATGTCTCACTACGGCCGTCATGGTTCGAGATATATCAGCAGTCGAACGGGCTATGACACGCCGTATGACATGATGAACCATGCCGACAGTGTGGACGAACTGACACCCATAGGTCATCGTGTGCTAGAAGAGATGCGATTGGTGATGGATGATACAGAGAAACGTTGGGGAGAGTTGACGAGCTATGGTAAACTGCAACATCGTCGGATTGCCCGTAGAATGGTAGAGCGGTTTCCAGAGATCTTCTGCAAGGGTGCCAGGGTGAATGCCATCAGCACGACGGTTCCGAGGTGCATGGAGTCGATGGGAGCGGCGATGATTGAGATGTTGCAGATCAATCCTGACCTGAATATCACAATGGATGCCTCGAAACGGACGATGTGGTATATGAACCATCAGGACCCAAAACTGCGCAAG
>JAEENF010000127.1 GCA_016283605.1 Prevotella sp. | reverse complement strand
CAGTAGCTGACAACAGCGGTGCACGCGAGGCTCTCTGCATCCGTGTATTGGGCGGTACCAAGCGCCGTTATGCCAGCGTAGGTGATATCATCGTTGTGTCTATCAAGAACGCGATCCCTACAAGTGACGTGAAAAAGGGTGCAGTATCAAAGGCTTTGGTTGTTCGCACAAAGAAGGAAATCCGTCGTGCCGATGGTTCGTACATTCGCTTCGACGACAACGCCTGTGTGCTCCTGAACAATGCTGGTGAGCTTCGCGGCAGCCGTATCTTCGGCCCTGTTGCCCGTGAGCTCCGTGCCGTGAATATGAAAGTGGTTTCTTTAGCACCTGAGGTACTTTAATATTTTAAACAGAGACAAGAAATGGCAAAGTTCAATATTAAGAAAAATGATACAGTCATCGTCCTGGCCGGTGAGGACAAGGGCAAGACTGGTAAGGTGCTGAAGGTCTTGACCGACAAGCAGCGTGCTATCGTTGAGGGTGTGAACATCATCAGCAAGAGCGCGAAGCCGAGTGCCAAGAATCCTCAGGGAGGCTTCGAGAAGGTTGAGGCTCCCATCCACATCTCAAATATCAGTTTGATCGATCCGAAGAGTGGCAAGGCTACCCGCGTGGCTATCAAGCGCGAGGGAAAGAAAGTCGTTCGTATCGCTAAAAAATCAGGGGAGGAGATTAAGTAATGGCAAATACAGCACAATTGAAGCAGGTTTATGCCGAGCAGATCGCTCCGGCCCTGCAGAAGCAGTTCAACTATGGTTCTAAGATGGAGATTCCTGTTCTGAAGAAGATTGTCATCAACCAGGGTTTGGGAGATGCTACTCAGGACAAGAAGATCATCGAGGTAGCTATTAACGAGATTTCAGCCATCTGTGGTCAGAAGGCAGTTGCAACCTATTCTAAGAAGGATATCGCCAACTTCAAGCTTCGTAAGAAGATGCCTATTGGTGTGATGGTGACCCTGCGTCGTGAGCGTATGTACGAATTCCTCGAGAAGCTCGTTCGCATCGCTCTGCCCCGTATCCGTGACTTCAAGGGTATTGAGAGCAAGTTCGACGGTCGTGGTAATTACACACTGGGTATCCAGGAGCAGATTATCTTCCCGGAGATTAATATCGATTCAGTAGACCGTATCCAGGGTATGAATATCACCTTCGTTACCTCTGCAAAGACTGACGAGGAGGGTTTCGCACTGTTGAAGGCTTTCGGTCTTCCATTCAAAAACAATAAAGACTAAAGAGATATGGCAAAAGAATCAATGAAGGCCCGCGAGGTGAAGCGTGCAAAGCTCGTTGCCCGTTATGCTGAGAAGCGTGCGGCTCTGAAGAAAGTGATTGCTACCACTGACGATCCCGCAGAGGCTTATGAGGCAGCTCGCAAGCTGCAGGAGATTCCCCGTAATGCGAATCCCATCCGTCTGCACAACCGTTGCAAGATCACGGGCCGTCCCAAGGGATATATGCGCCAGTTCGGTCTTTCTCGTATCCAGTTCCGTGAGATGGCATCAAGCGGTCTGATTCCTGGAGTAAAGAAGGCCAGTTGGTAATCTCCGTACAGATAGAGAGTTTTTATTATTTAATATTGTCGGGGTAGTCCCGATTAATTAAAACATTATTTTTATGACAGATCCAATAGCAGATTATCTGACCAGACTCAGAAACGCCATCATGGCACATCATCGTGTCGTTGAGGTTCCTGCGTCTAACTTGAAGAAAGAGATCACAAAGATCCTCTTCGAGAAGGGTTACATCCTGAACTACAAGTTCGTTGAGGATGGTCCTCAGGGCACTATCAAGGTCGCTCTGAAGTATGACCCTGCCACTCGTGAAAATGCCATCAAGTGCCTGAAGCGAGTATCAACACCAGGTCTTCGCCAGTATACTGGCTACAAAGACATGCCGAGAGTTATTAACGGACTTGGAATTGCAATCCTTTCCACGTCTAAAGGTGTAATGACAGACAAAGAGGCTGCTGCCCTGAAGATTGGCGGCGAGGTGCTTTGCTATGTTTATTAATAGGAGGACGCGATTATGTCAAGAATAGGTAAATTGCCCATTAGCATCCCCGCTGGCGTTACAGTATCTCAGGCTCAGGACGGCGTTGTAACCGTAAAGGGTCCCAAGGGAGAGCTTTCACAGAAAGTTGACGCATCCATCAAGATGAAGGTTGAGGATGGTCATGTTACATTTGAGATCGACGAGAACAGCCCTGTTAACATCAAGCAGAAACAGGCTTTCCATGGTCTTTATCGTGCACTTGTCAATAATATGGTTGTTGGCGTAAGCGAAGGTTACAAGAAGGAAATGGAACTCGTAGGCGTTGGTTACCGTGTATCTAATCAGGGTAACATTATCGAGTTCTCTCTCGGTTATACTCACCCCATCTTCATCCAGCTTCCTAAGGAGGTTAAGGTTGAGACCAAGATGGAGCGTAACCAGAATCCTCAGATCATCCTCGAGTCTTGCGATAAGGCACTTCTCGGTCTGATTTGCGCTAAAATTCGTTCTTTCCGTATGCCTGAGCCTTACAAAGGAAAGGGTATTTTGTTCAAGGGTGAGGTTATCCGTCGTAAGTCGGGTAAGTCAGCATCAGCTAAGTAACTTTAATTGATTGAAGATTATGACAACGAAGAAAGTAGAAAGACGAATTAAGATCAAATATAGAATTCGTAAGAACGTATTCGGCACAGCCGAGCGTCCTCGTCTGAGTGTGTTCCGCAGCAACAAGCAGATTTATGCTCAGGTGATCAACGATTTGGAAGGTAAAACTCTTGCTTCTGCATCATCTCTGGGTTTGGAGGCTATGCCGAAGATCCAGCAGGCTGAGAAGGTTGGTGAACTGTTGGCCCAGAAGGCTCAGGAGGCCGGTGTTAGCACTGTTGTCTTCGACCGTAACGGTTATCTGTATCACGGCCGTGTGAAGTCGCTTGCAGACGCAGCTCGTAAAGGTGGACTTAAATTCTAAACGATTATGGCAATGAACAAAGTTAAAGTAAATAGTGACGTAGAGTTGAAAGACAGACTGGTTGCCATCAACCGTGTAACGAAGGTAACCAAGGGTGGTCGCACCTTTACATTCGCAGCTATTGTGGTTGTCGGCGACGGCAACGGTATCATTGGCTGGGGTCTTGGTAAGGCTGGTGAAGTTACTGCCGCTATTGCCAAGGGTGTTGAGGCTGCCAAGAAGAATCTTGTAAAGGTTCCTGTTTTGAAGGGTACTATTCCTCATGAGATGGAAGCCCGCTTCGGTGGTGCTCAGGTGTTCCTGAAGCCGGCAGCTGCCGGTACAGGACTCGTAGCTGGTGGTGCTATGCGCGCCGTGCTTGAGAGTGTTGGTGTGAAGGACGTTCTTGCAAAGTCAAAGGGCTCTTCTAACCCTCACAACCTCGTGAAGGCTACGATCGAGGCTCTGAGCCAGATGCGCGATGCCTATACCGTAGCAGGAACTCGTGGTATTAGTATGGAAAAAGTATTTAAAGGATAAAGGAGATACAGACTATGGCAACAATTAAGGTTAAGCAGATTAAGAGTAAGATCGGTTATCCAGTAGACCAGAAGCGTACGCTCCAGGCTCTCGGCTTGCGCAAGATCTCTCAGGTTGTTGAGGTAGAGGATACTCCTTCAATCCGTGGTATGATTCGCAAGGTTCACCACTTGGTAACCGTCGTTGAGTAATAACATTTTAAAGAAGATTCGATTATGAAACTGAATAATTTAAAGCCGGCTGAAGGCTCAACACATTCACGTCGTCGTATCGGTCGTGGACCTGGTTCTGGTCTGGGCGGTACCTCTACACGTGGTCACAAAGGTGCCAAGGCTCGTTCTGGTTATAAGAGAAAGATTGGTTTCGAAGGTGGTCAGATGCCGCTGCAGCGTCGTCTCCCGAAGGGCGGTTTCAAGAACATGAACCATAAGGAGTATTTCGCAGTGAATCTCTCAACCCTGCAGAAGCTTGCTGAGGAGAAGAACCTCACCAAGATCGGAATCGCAGAGCTCGTAGCTGCTGGTCTGACCAACGGTAAAGAACTGGTGAAGATTCTTGGTAACGGTGAGCTGAAAGCTAAGGTCGATGTAGAGGCCAATGCATTCTCAAAGACTGCCGAGGAAGCAATCAAGGCAGTAGGTGGTAACGCAACAACAATCTAAAAAAGATGAAGAAGTTAATAGAGACACTGAAGAACATTTGGAAGATTGAGGATCTGCGCATGCGCCTCCTCATTACTCTCCTGTTTGTAGCGATTTATCGTTTCGGCTCGTTTGTGGTACTTCCTGGTATCAATCCGGCCATGTTGGATAAACTCCAGTCACAGACTGCTGGCGGTCTGATGTCGCTGCTCGACATGTTCTCCGGTGGTGCATTTTCCAATGCGTCAATCTTCGCACTTGGAATTATGCCATACATCACTGCTTCCATCTTAATGCAGCTCCTTGCAGTCGCTGTACCTTATTTCCAGAAGATGCAGCGCGAGGGTGAGAGCGGACGTAAGAAGATCAGTGCTTACACCCGTTATCTGACAGTGGGTATCCTGCTGTTCCAGGCTCCGGGTTATCTGATCAACCTGAAGATGACCTCTGCAGCCGCTCTGGCTTCAGGAATCTCCTGGTCTGCTTTTATGGTTCCGGCCATCATTATCCTCGCTGCAGGAAGTATGTTCATCCTCTGGTTGGGTGAGCGCATTACGGATAAAGGTATTGGAAATGGTATCTCATTGATCATTATGATCGGTATTATTGCCCGCTTGCCGCAGGCATTCATCCAGGAGGTGACTTCTCGTTTCACTGCTATTACCGGTGGTGGTCTCGTGATGTTCCTCGTTGAGATCATCATTCTCTATGCAGTTGTATGTGCATCCATCGTTTTGGTACAAGGTGTTCGTAAGGTTCCTGTACAATATGCAAAACGTCTTGTCGGCAACAAGCAGTATGGTGGTGCTCGTCAGTATATCCCGCTGAAGTTGTTCGCTGCCAATGTGATGCCAATCATCTTTGCACAGGCTATCATGTTCATCCCTCTGTCACTTGCACAGTGGATGAACCCTGAGAGTACTTCATGGTTCATGCAGGGTATTCGTACAATGATGGATCATCACTCATTGGCATACAACGTGGTATTTGCAATATTAATCATCGCATTTACCTACTTCTATACGGCTATCACTTTGAATCCGACACAGATGGCTGAGGATATGAAACGCAATAACGGTTTCATTCCAGGTGTTAAGCCTGGTAAGGAGACCGCAGAGTATATCGACACTGTGATGTCACGCATCACTCTGCCAGGTTCTCTGTTCATCGCTTTCATTGCTGTCATGCCGGCTTTCGCCAGCCTGTTGAATGTACAAGATGCTTTTTCTCAGTTCTTCGGTGGAACGTCACTGTTGATTCTCGTTGGTGTGGTGCTCGATACACTGGCACAGATTGAGAGTCATCTGTTGATGCGTCACTATGACGGTCTGCTCAGTTCCGGTCGTATCCATGGCCGTGGCATGGCAGCTTACTAATCTTCTATGAAGATATTTCTGAAGACTGAAGATGAAATAGAGCTAATGCGCCAAGCGAACCAACTTGTTGGTAAAACGCTTGGCGAATTGGCTAAACATATCAAACCAGGTGTAACGACCCTCCAGTTGGACAAGATTGCCGATGAGTTCATTCGTGACCACGGCGCGACTCCTACCTTTAAGGGTTTCCCCAATCCCTACGGAGGTCCGTTCCCTGCCAGCATTTGCACATCAGTTAATGATGTTGTGGTGCACGGCGTTCCTAATAAGGAGACGGTGCTGAAAGATGGTGATATCATTTCCGTCGATTGCGGCACACTTCTTAATGGCTTTAATGGCGACTCCTGCTACACGTTCTGTGTTGGTGAGGTTTCAGAAGAAGTCAAGGCGTTGTTGAAGACAACGAAGGAATCGCTCTATCTCGGCATAGACTATGCCCAGGCAGGCAAGCACCTTGGTGATATCAGCAGTGCGGTACAAGACCACTGCGAGACCCATGGATACGGAATCGTCCGCGAACTTACCGGACACGGTATTGGTCGCGAGATGCATGAGGATCCTCAGGTCCCTAATTACGGCCGCCGAGGCAACGGCGTGATGTTAAAGAAAGGGATGTGTCTGGCTATCGAGCCGATGATTACGATGGGAAAGCGCGACATCTGGTTGGATCAGGACCGTTGGACTATCCGTACGCGTGACGGAAAGCCTGCTGCCCACTTCGAGCACACGATTGCCGTCCGTAAGGGTAAGGCGGAGATTTTATCCTCGTTTGAAGAAGTAGAACAGTTAGAAGGTAAACAATATTAAAAAGTAAGAATGGCTAAGCAAGGTGCTATTGAGCAAGATGGAACGATTGTAGAGGCATTGTCCAATGCCATGTTTCGGGTAGAATTAGAGAATGGTGTGCCCATCATCGCTCATATTTCGGGTAAGATGAGGATGCACTATATCAAGATCCTTCCGGGTGACAAGGTTAAGGTGGAGATGAGTCCATACGATCTGACTAAAGGTAGAATTGTATTCAGATACAAATAAATAACAAGCAACAATATGAAGACAAGAGCATCATTGAAGAAGCGTACCCCGGACTGCAAGATTGTCCGTCGTAAGGGACGCCTGTTCGTTATCAACAAGAAGAACCCCAAGTACAAAATGCGTCAGGGTTAATGTTAAATAAGCATAAAAAGTGCGGAGGTTTGAGAAAATCTTCGTACCTTTGCATGCTTTTTAGCAGAATTTCGAAATTTTAGTATTTTATTTTATCACTTTTATTTAACAAATGGCAATAAGAATTGTTGGAGTAGATTTGCCCCAGAATAAGCGTGGCGAAATCGCATTGACCTATATCTATGGTATTGGTCGAAGTAGTTCAGCAAAGA
>JAEENF010000126.1 GCA_016283605.1 Prevotella sp. | reverse complement strand
GTATCGTCCACCATACATGGCTCGCCGCTGTTGCAAACAGAAAGGCTGCAGCCCACCAGCGCAGTAACTTCGGAGAGGAAATTTCGGGTGCGATAGCATTATGGCGACGCAGCAGCAGATAGAGCCCTATGATGATTGCCGCCATTGCCGCTGCTCCGTAGAGCATCGTGTAGAGAACGTTGTCAAGTCCTTCGTATTCGTACATTTATGAATAGGAACTTGATTGAGGGGTTCTGTCTTACGAGAAGAACTTGATGGTGCCCTGTACGGGTTCGTCGTTGGGGGCTGTGAGGGGTTCTTCTTCCACAATGTCGCCTGTAGCCTGCGAGTTGATGCTGTCGAGAATCTCACGGGTGCGCTTGTATGTGGGCGTCGACTCCACAGCGGAGATGACATCGTCGTTGTCCAGGTCCTCAGGACGGAACAGATAGATGTTAGGACGACGCTTATAGCGCTTGGCGGTGCTGTCGCCACCATAGTAACGGTTACGACGGTCCTGACGCTCTACGGCCTTTGCCTGCTCCTCAGCGATGCGGTTGATATCGTCCTGAGTGTGCTTCTTCAGGTGACCGTTCATGCCATCGACGTTCTCGATGCCGAAGCCAGTGGCCAGAATGGTGACCTTCACCTTCTTGCCCAGTTCCGGATCGGTAGCCAGACCCCATTTAATTTCGAAGTCGTTGCCGAACTTCGCCATGAAGTCGTTGACGTCATTCATCTCCTCCATCATGAGCGACTGCTGACCGTCCTTTGATCCAGCAAACGAGATGCTGAGCAGGATCTTCTTCGAGTTGAAGATGTCGTTGTCATTCAGCAGGGGCGAGTTCAGAGCATCCTCAATAGCTTTCTTGACGCGGCCTTCGCCTTCGCCATAACCTGTGGACATAATCGCAACGCCTCCGTCCTTCAAGACCGTCTTCACATCGTTGAAGTCGAGGTTGATGAGTCCGTGGACGGTGATGATCTCAGCGATGGACTTTGCGGCTACGGACAGCGTGTCGTCAGCCTTGCCGAAAGCATCGAGGACGGAGAGTTCGGGATAGATCTCACGGAGGCGCTCATTGTTGATGACCAATAGGGCGTCGACGTGCTTGTTCATCTCCTCGACACCGTCGAGGGCCTGGTCGATCTTACGGTCGCCCTCGAAACGGAAGGGAATGGTGACAATACCCACGGTGAGAATACCCAGTTCCTTAGAGACCCGGGCAATGACGGGTGCGGCGCCAGTTCCTGTACCACCTCCCATACCAGCCGTGATAAAGGCCATGCGGGTACCATCGTTAAGCATGTTCTTGATGTCTTCAATACTCTCTTCTGCTGCCAGACGGGCTTTCTCGGGCTTGTTACCAGCACCGAGTCCTTCCTTACCCAACTGCAGATGCACGGGAACGGGTGAATCGTTCAACGCCTGATTATCGGTATTGCAAAGCACGAAGGTGACATCATGGATGCCCTCGCGATACATGTGATTAACGGCATTGCCGCCACCGCCGCCTACACCGACGACCTTGATAATGCTGTGATCCTTCTCCGGTGCACCGAAGTCCAGGATATCAATGTTAATATTATTGTCTGCCATAACTCTAAACTCTAAAAATTACTCTTCTTCAACAATGCCTTTAATAAATTTCGCAGCGCCTTTCTTGAATTTATTCCATTTGCTGTTCTCCTTGCGGATACGTTCTTCTTCCTCCAGGCGTTTCTGTTCTTCCTCCTGGCGGATGCGTTCTTCTTCCTCCTGCTGGCGACGGCGCTCTTCCTCTGCCTTCTGAATCTCGCTGGGGGTTCGTACGACACCGGCAGGGATATCACCTACCTGACGGGCTGGTCGCTGGTCGGCGGTGGGGTGAACCACCTGTTCCTTCTTCGTGCTGAACAGGTCGCCGTTGGGATCAATCTCGCTGCCGGCACAATTGAGGTCACCTTTTGCCAACAGGCCGAGGACGGTGTTCATCATACCGTTTCTAGACTTGATGTCCTCGTTTGTGGAGGTCACGGTCTGGGTGACAAACTTGGCAGTGCGGATCTTGTCAACATGGGTGTGGTTGATGAAGGCCTGTTCGATATTGTTCATGTTGGAGCCGCCACCCGTCAGGATGATACCACCAAGGAGCTTGTCGTAGTAATCAGAAGGTATCTGGTACCATACATTCTCAATGATCTCTTCGAGTCTGCCCTCGACAATTTCGATGAATTTGCGGCTTTCCACCTGACGCTCTGCATCGATGGAATATTTCATATTGTTGTCGATGTCGTTGTTGTCAGTGAAAGCTGAACCGTATTTCAACTTCATCTTCTCGGCATCGCTCTCTTCCATCTGCAGGGTGGCGATGTCCTTGGTAATGTTGTTGCTACCCAGGGGAATCACAGCGAGATGGCGCAGGATGTTCTTACTGTAGACGGATACGGTAGTGGTATCAGCTCCGATATCGACGAGGGCACAACCAGAACGTTTTTCCGCTTCGGTAAGTACGCTGTCAGCGAGTGCCAGTGGTGCAAGGAACATTTCGGCTACATTGATGCCCGCAACTTCGAAACACTTGTTCAGGTTACGGTAGAAGGCCTTGCGCCCCAGGATATTCAGGAAATTGCCTTCAAGACGATTGGCCTGAATGCCTACGGGGTCTATTTGCAGCTGAGTGTCAACGCGATACTCCTGTGTGGCAGCATCGAGAATCTCCTGATCCTGATACTTCATATTACGGTTGGCATCCATCAGTTCGATAACCATATCTTGGGTGACACGAGTTTCCGCAGGCAAGTCTTTCGTCACCACATTCTTGACACTGCGGATAGATTGTCCGCCAACACCTACATATACCTGAAGAATTTCGGCTTTGAGTTGTGTCTCCAGCTTCTTGATGATGTTGGTCAGACACTGAGCGGTTTTGTCAATGTTATAGACGTACCCTTTGCGGATAAAAGAAGAAGAGTCCTCTTTCACCACGGCGAGTACGGTGATGCTACCATCGAGGTTCTTCTGACCTGCGATACCGGTCATCTTTGATGAGCCGAGTTCAATTGCTACGATAAATTCCTTTGCTGCCATATTCTCTAATCATTTTTCACTTCTTTTTACAAATTATCTGGTTGTCGAACTCTATATTGATGTATGCGTATTTATTCCAACCGGCCTGATTGAGTCCATATTGATAAAATTTGCGCAAACGTTCCAGTTTCTTCTCGATATTGGAGGGAGCACCGAGACAGACGATATGCTCACCGACACGTGGGACAATCTCCATGGAACCGTCATTGAGAACGTTGATCTGTTCAATCTGACTTTGCCAGAACTTATCTTGGATAATAATGTTCACCATAGGGGCAAGATATTTCTGAGCGTATTTCTTGCTGATGTGTCCTGTGGCGATAATGTTGTCGGTGGCTACACGGGTTTCCGGCATGATACCACCATTGGTGTCAACGTAATAGTTCTCGTTGTTGTCTGCCATGACATGAACGACGGGCATACGCTGTTTCAGACGGATGCAGACATGACCACTTTGGGTCTTATGACATTCTGCCATCTCGATAAAAGGATTCTTCCGCAGCGTTTCCTCAATCTCACGGGCACTGACTTCGGCCATGGGACGGCCCAGCGGGTAGAGATGCACTTTCTCCAAAATCGTCTTGATAGCTTTTGCATTCAGGAAGCCATCCATGATATCGTTCTCAATATCTATTTTGACCTCACTGCATACGGTAGCCTTCTCAGCGGGTTTGTTGAACGCTGTGATGGCCAGTACCAGATAGGCCGCAATGGCGATATCGAATACGATAATGAGGGATTTCTTCCAGTTGAATGTCATCGGCTCTGTAGTATCTTGGTGATTTGGGGGACCTCATTGTCAAGATCGCCGGCTCCAAGGACGATGAGAACCTCGAAGTTGTGGCTCTTGACATAGTCGAGGACTTCAGCCTTGCGGATCATCTCTTTCTTGACACCTGGCTTCAGGTTGTCGTAGATGAGTTGCGATGTAACGCCCTCGATGGGCTGTTCTCTGGCTGGGTAGATCTCAGTAAGAATGACCTCATCAAGTTGGCTTAATGCGTCGGCGAACTCGTGATAGAAATCACGGGTACGGGTATAGAGATGAGGCTGGAAGATGGCCGTGATGTGCTTGTCTTGATAGAGCTCACGGATGCTTCGGGCACTCTGGTAGATTTCCTTCGGATGGTGGGCGTAGTCGCTGAGGAAGACCATCTTGTCGGATTTGATCTTGAAATCAAAACGACGGTCAACACCTCCGTAGGTCTTCATACCGTATTTCAGTTCACTTGCTGTACAACCATTGAGCTGAGCCATGGCCATGGCAGCAATACCGTTTTCTATGTTGATGGGAACGGGTTGTCCTAACTCGATGTTCTTAACCGATTCTATGGGAGAGATGAAATCAAAGAAGATCGTTCCGTTCTGGATGCGGATGTTCTCAGCATGGAAATCACCCTCGCTGAGGTCGTAATCATAGCACCGCACACCATCCTGCAGGTTCTTCTTCATCTCGAGACCACGGTGGATGATCAGGGCACCACCGGGTTGTATGAGTTCTGTATAATGGCGGAAACTTTCAAGATAAGCTTCTTTGGTGCCATAGATGTCCAGATGGTCAGGGTCTGTAGAAGTGATGACGCTCATCCAGGGCCTGAGCCAGTGGAACGAACGGTCGAACTCATCGGCTTCAATGACGACATAATCAGAGTCGGAGAGGATATAGTTGGTACCATAGTTCTTCGAGATGCCGCCAAGGAATGCGTTACAGTCCAAGTGTCCCTGATGCATGATGTGGGCACACATGGTAGATGTAGTGGTCTTGCCGTGTGTACCTGCCACACAGAGGCCTTTATGCTCTTGAGTCAGGGCGCCTAAGACCTGGGCACGCTTCTGGATCTCAAAGCCGTTATTGCGGAACCACTGGAGTTCCTGATGATTTTCTGGGATAGCAGGAGTATAGATCACAAGGCATGTCTCTTTCTTCTTGCACTCATGGGGAATCTCGTCGAGGTTCTCTTCATAGTGGATGAGCATACCTTCTATCTCCAGTCTTTTAGTAAGTTCGGATGGGGTCTTGTCGTAGCCTGCGACGACGAGACCTTTTCTGATGAAATAGCGAGCGATAGCACTCATACCGATGCCACCGGCGCCTACGAAATAGACAGATTTAATATCTTTTAGTTCCATATTCTATGATTCAGCCAGTTTGATGACTTCCCGGGCAATGATGTCTGCCGAGTCAGGGAGTGCAAGCTTGAGGACATTCTCACTAAGGGATTTCAGCTTATCCTCGTTATTGACAGTGTCGATGGCAAGTTGCAGGAGTTTGTCTGGCGCTTCAGCGTCTTTTACATATAGAGCGGCATCCTTGTTGACCAGAGCCAATGCATTCTTCGTCTGATGGTCTTCGGCCACGTTAGGGCTGGGAACAAGGATGACGGGCTTGCCCAACAGGCAGAACTCACTGATGCTACCAGCTCCAGCACGACTAATGACCAGATCGGCAGCCTGATAGGCCACACCCATATCTGTGATGAAGTCTGTGACTTTGAGAGTTGAGAGCTGAGAGTTGAGAGTTGAGAGTTGTTCCTGGATGCTGGCAAAATAGTACTTACCTGTTTGCCAGAAGAACTGTACATCATTGTCCTTAATCAGGTCGAGATGGCGCAATACGCTCTCATTGATGGTGCGGGCGCCTAAGCTGCCGCCTACAATAAGGACGGTCTTCTTCTGAGGATCGAAACCAAGACTGCGTACCGCATCTTCGCGGGTGATGGTGGTCTCGAGCAGAGACTGACGGACAGGATTACCCGTGAGCATGATCTTGTCTGCTGGGAAGAAGCGCTCCATGCCTTCATAGGCCACACAGATCTTCTTGGCATCCTTGGCCAACTGTTTGTTGGTAAGGCCGGCATAACTGTTCTGCTCCTGAAGCAGGGTAGGGATACCAAGACTGTTGGCAGCACCCAAGGCGGCACTACTTGCATAACCTCCTACACCCACTGCTACTTGCGGACGGAACTGACGCAGAATTTTCTTGGCAAGCCATTTACTTTTGATATAGTCAATAGCCACTCCGATATTTGCCGGTTTCCATAATGGACGGAAAAAGCCCCTGATGGGCAGACCTTTGATCTCATAGCCCGCAGCGGGAACGCGTTGCATCTCCATACGTCCCAAAGCCCCGACAAACAGGATCTTACTGTTGGGGCGTAAGGCCTTAACGGCATTTGCAATGCTGACAGCGGGGAAGATGTGACCACCTGTACCGCCTCCGCTAATGATGATTCTTAGTTCCTTTTCCATACCATTTCCTGTATATTGGGTGCAAAATTACAAATTAAATTTCGTTTAACGTCATATTCTGCGGTCTTTTTTTTGCAGAACGGCTAACACTTAACATCGCTCCGATATAGGCGCAATTGATGATTGTCGATGTTCCGCCGCGTGAGATGAGGGGCAACGGCTGTCCTGTTACAGGTGCAATGCCTACGGCAACGAGCATGTTGAAGGTGGCTTGTATCACCAACATCAGGGCCAGTCCCATCACTAAAAAGGCGGGGAAATTGTTCTCGCAACGATTGGCGATACGAGCTGCCCGGTAGAGTAGGACGATATAGAGGAAGACAACGAATGTTGCGCCGATGATACCCAGCTCTTCGATGATGATCACAAAAATAAAGTCGCTGAACGCCTGAGGCAGGAAATCGCGTTCTACAGACTTACCTGGACCTTTACCAATGATGTTACTCCCAACGATGGCAATGTTGGCATGGGCCACCTGGGCGTCTTTGTCCAGATCATAATCAGCCGGAGCAACATCCTTCTTACTCAGATGTTTGTCTATACGGCCTTTCCATGTGGAGAATCGGTGTAAGACCCCGCCACTCTTTTTGGTGTCCTTCTTGACCTCACCGTTTACCATGGTTTCCGTCTGTGTCTCCGTTGTGTCATTACTCTCGAAGCTGCCTAGCAGGTAGATCATTCCTACCATCAGAATGACAAATGCCACTCCAGCCCCCATGAGTTTTCCTAATTGCGTTAAAGGGACTCGACCGATGAACATCATAAGAAAAATGACAGCGAGAATGAGTGCAGCCGTAGAGAGGTTCTCTAATCCGATGAGCAGGGCGGTGGGCAACACAATGATGAGGATGTACTTGAAGGCCCGTTTGTCTGCACCGTCTTCGCGCTGCATGGCACTGAGGATTTGTGCTGTTACCAACACCATCGTTCCCTTCGCTATCTCCGAAGGTTGGAATTTCAGTCCGAACAGACTGATCCAGCGTCCGGCATCGTTGGTCTTTTCGCCGAAGAACAGCACCCAGAACAGCATGATACCAGATATCAGTAGCAGGGCGGGGGTCATCAACTTGAAGAAACGGCAGGGAATATTCAAGATGAGAATGGCTGTACCTACGCCTACCAGGATCTTCCACGAATGTCCGATGATAGGACCTAGATAGTCCTGGCTCTTATAGGTCAGTGTGCTTGAAGCCGAGAAGACCTCAACAATACTGATCATGCAGAGGAACAGGAGTACCATCCAGATGACCTTGTCGCCCTTAAAAAGATTTCCTATCTTGATATTCATAAGTTTCTTGCCAGTTCTTTGAATTGCTCACCGCGATCCTCCATGTTCTTGAACAGGTCAAAAGAAGCGCAGCAGGGGCTTAACAGGACAGTTTCGCCAGGCTGAGCCATCTCATAGCAGGCTGCCACGCAGTCTTTCATGGAGTGGGTGTCGCGTACGGGTATACCCAGAGCATCGAAGTTGTCATGCAGTTTCTGGTTGTCGGCTCCCAGATAAACAATACCTGAGCATTTCTCCTTCACTAGAGGCTTGATGGGGTCGTAGTCGTTACCCTTGTCCTTTCCACCGATGATAAGAATGACCTTTGTCTTCATGGCTTCCAGGGCATACCAGCAAGCATCGACATTCGTAGCCTTGGAGTCATTGATATACTGAACGCCTCGGACAGTACACACCTTCTCCAAACGATGTTCTACACCAGGGAAGTCGCTGAGGCTCTTACGGATATTCTCTTTCTTTATTCCTGCCACATTCGAAGCGATACCGGCAGCCAGAGAGTTGTAGATGTTGTGCTTGCCTGTAAGACTCAGACTTTCCTGTTCCATATTAAATGGCTCGGGTTTCTCTATCTTGTATTGTCCTGCCTCGATGTAACCAATACTGCCTTTCTCTTTTAGTTCCGAGAAAGGATATTGGATAGCCTTAATGTCGTATTTCTCCAACTCGCGTTTGATAATCGGGTCATCGTTCCAGTAGATAAAGGCGTCCTGTGGCGTCTGGTTCTGGATGATGCGCATCTTAGCATCAACATAGTTCTGCATCTCGAAACCGTAACGGTCCAGATGGTCTGGTGTGATGTTTAGGAGGATAGCGATATTGGCCCGGAAGTCGTACATGTTGTCGAGCTGAAATGAACTGAGCTCTATGATATAGTACTCATGCGGATCCTCAGCAACCTGAAGAGCCAGGGAATTTCCGATATTTCCTGCAAGCCCGGCATCATAGCCGGCATCCTTGAAGATGTGATAAATGAGCGATGTGGTTGTGGTTTTACCATTCGAACCAGTTATGCAGATCATCTTAGAATGAGTATAGCGTCCGGCAAACTCTATCTCGCTGATGATGTGAATACCCTTTTCAATAGCTTTCCTCACCATCGGTGCAGTCTCAGGGATGCCAGGACTCTTGATGATCTCGTCTGCATTCAATATTTTCTCTTCAGTATGTTGACCTTCCTCCCACTCAATATGGTGGTCATTGAGCATCTTCTTGTACTTGTCAGCAATCTTAGACATGTCTGACACGAAAACGTCAAATCCTTCTTTCTTTGCGAGTATAGCTGCTCCAGCGCCACTCTCTCCTGCTCCTAGTATAACGATTCTTTTCATGAAATCTGTTAATATGTTATTCTGTCTTTAAAAGTTATTATGTTTCACCTCATCTTGAGTGTCATGATGGCAATGGCTGCTAGGATGATAGATGTAATCCAGAAACGGATGGTTATCTTTGACTCATGGAAAGGACGGTGGGGCCATCCCTTAAGAAGATAGGTGCTTGTGGCATCAAGCTGTGAGTCCAGCTTACGGAAATTATCGTGAATGGGCGTGGCACGGAAGACCCGAACCCGCTTGCCTTTACGTTTTTGTATTTTGAACCATTGTGTCTGGATAATCACACTCAGACTCTCTACGAAGAAGATGCCGCAGAGAATCGGAAGCAGTAACTCCTTATGAATGATCACAGCACAGACTCCGATGATACCACCAATGGTTAGTGAACCGGTATCTCCCATGAAGACCTGAGCCGGGAAAGCATTATACCATAAGAAACCCACCATGGCACCAATGAAAGCGCTAAGGAACACAACTAGTTCCTCGCTATGCGGGATATACATGATATCGAAATATGAGGCATATCCGATGTGCGATGATACATAGGCCAAAATACCCAGTGCAGCTCCGATAATGGCGGAGTTACCAGCACACATACCATCCATACCGTCATTGAGGTTGGCGCCATTGCTGACTGCGGTTACGACGAGAATGGTGATGAAGACAAATACCACCCAACCAGCTGCCACTTTATACTTCCCGCAGAAGGACATCACATCGGAATAGTTCAGATTGTGGTTCTTGATGAAAGGGATGGTCGTTTTTAACGATTTCACCGCTTCTTTTTTATGTTTTACCACGATTTCCTTGTTCTGTTGTTGTACGTTGACATTCTCCCGTACAACGACATCAGGGCTTAGCCAAAGTGTCAGACCTACGATAAAACCAATGCTTACCTGGCCTACAATCTTGTATTTTCCCTTCAAACCTTCCTTGTTGCGTCGGAATATTTTGATGTAGTCATCAAGAAAACCAAGGAATCCCAGCCATACGGTAGTGATGACCATTAAGATGAGATAGATGTTTCGAATACGTCCAAATAGCAGAACAGGTACAAGTATGCTAACAATGATGATGATACCTCCCATTGTAGGCACACCTTTCTTCTCAACACCAAAGGGATCAATCTCCGGGTCGCGTTCAGTCTCGAAGATCTTCCTGCGCTTCATCCATTTGATGAACTTCTCTCCGAACCACGCTGAGATGAGCAGCGAGAGGATCAGTGTTATGATAGCACGGAAGGATATATAGGCCCACATGTGGGAACCCGGAATATCATACTGGTCGAGGAATCTGAAGAAATAGTACAACATATCACGTAAGTTTTAAAGTTCAAAGATTTCGCGGACCACTTCTTTGTCATCGAAATGGTGTTTCACACCTTTTATTTCTTGATAATCTTCATGGCCTTTTCCCGCAATGAGAATGACATCTCCCTTTTCTGCCATCATACAAGCCGTACGAATAGCTTCGCGACGGTCAGTGATACTGAGCACTTTTTTCATTTGCTTGGCGTCAAGTCCGGCAAGCATGTCATTGATAATGTCTTGAGGTTCCTCGAATCGGGGATTATCGGATGTGATAATCACTTTGTCACTCTGTTTCACGGCTTCCTGAGCCATAAGAGGTCGTTTCCCCTTGTCACGATTGCCTCCTGCTCCACAGACAGTAATCACCTTTCCCTTTCCATTAAGCACTTCGTGGATGGCATTAAGTACATTTTCCAGTGCATCAGGTGTGTGAGCATAGTCTACGATAGCCGTATATCCTTCACGTGAGTGAATGGGCTCCAGTCTTCCGTTTACACTTTTCAGCGTACTGAGGATGACGAGGATGTCTTCGGCTTTCTTACCTAACATGACAGCTGCACCATAGACTGCCAATAGGTTACTTACGTTGAATTTCCCGATGAATTGTACTCCAACTTCCTTACCGTCGATGTCAAGGTACATGCCTTCGAAGTGACACTCAATGATTCTGGCTTTGAAGTCAGCCATGCTTCGGGTGGAGTAGGTCTTAACCTGTGCCTTGCAGTTTTGAACCATTACACTGCCGTTCTTGTCATCGGCATTGATGATGGCAAAAGCGTCCTTGTCGAGTCCGTCGAAAAAGGCTTTCTTGGCATCACGGTAGTTCTCGAATGTCTTGTGATAATCTAAGTGATCACGGGTGAGGTTCGTAAAGATACCGCCCTTGAACTTCAGACCACCGATGCGCTTCTGGGCGATAGCATGACTGCTACATTCCATAAATGCATACTCGCATCCGCTATCAACCATCTGCGCCAGTAAACGATTGAGTTCGATGGGATCCGGTGTTGTATGGTCTGCAGGTATAGCTTCACCTTCGATATAATTACATACTGTTGAGAGCAGACCGCAACGGTGTCCGAACTGACGGAACATATTATATAATAAGGTGGCGATGGTTGTCTTTCCATTGGTGCCAGTGACTCCTACGAGTGTAAGTTTCGACGACGGGTCACCGTAGAAAAGCGTAGCTACTTTTCCAACGGCATCTTCCGTAGACGCAACAGAAACGTAGGTCACACCGTCTGTCAGTATTTCTGGAAACTGTTCACAGAGTATGGCCTTAGCTCCCAGTTCAATGGCTTTCGGGATGTACTTGTGGCCATCGGTCTGGGTTCCAGCTATTGCAACAAAGAGATGTCCAGATTCTATACGTCTGGAATCGATGTTCACTCCTGTGATGTCCACCTCTATATCGCCAACGATATGGAGAGGACTGACGTTTTTGAGTAGCTCTTTTAGTTTCATATCTTTAGTATATTTATTATTCCAAATGAAGTTCGCACACCATGCCGTTTTTAATTGTCGTGCCGCTATAGATGCTTTGCGATTTTACCCTACCGCGTCCTTTGACAATCGCTTTCACTCCTCTGCTTTCCAACTGATAGACAGCATCACGAGCACCCATTCCTGTCACGTTTGGCATGATAGTACGAGCACTGTTGGTCTTTACGCCTTTCCAGTTGCCATTGCCTTTTACGCCTAAATGGTTTAACACATATTCTGCAGCCACGATATCACCATCCTTGACGTCTGGTCTTAGGATAGACAAAGAGTCGCGCGCGTCTTCTACACTCAGTTTGAGATTCTGTGCCATCACGCCTTCAGAGATATGGTGGAAGACGACACCGCTCATACCTCCACCTGAGGCAGGGAGTCCGGACTTCTTTAAGCAGACGATACAGGTATAGCGTGGATCATCGGCAGGGAAATATCCGGCAAAAGAAAGCCAGTAGCGTGTCACACCAGAGTGATAGCCGCCAAATTGGTCTGCCACCTGGGCCGTTCCGGTCTTTCCTGCTACCTTGAAGGACTTCGAACCAGCTTTCCTTCCCAGACCCTGACTGACGACATGCTCAAGAATGGTCTGCATGGTCTTAATAGCCTGGGGTTTGGCTATCTGTTCTTTAAGCACGACGGGTTCAAACTCCTTGATGACCTCTCCGTCTTTGACCAACTGTTTAACGAAACGAGGTTGCATCATCTTGCCATTATTTGCAATAGCATTGTAAAATGCTACCGTATTGATAGGCGCAATTTGAGTCTCATAGCCGATGCTCATCCAGGGCAGGGTGGTCTTACTCCAGTACTTGCTACGGTCAGTGGTCTTAGTGTCGGGCATACGAATCCAAGGCGCATGGTAGCCTACGAGTGGGATTCTCAGGTCTTCGTGAATGCCAACACGATAAAGACCTTCTACATATTTCTTGGGATTACTCCCATAGAATTTGTCAATAACATGGCTTACGCCGATATTCGAACTTACTTCCAGTGCCCGCGCTACATTGATGTCTTGATAGCCGCCACGACGCCAGTTGTGATCCTTCATGTCCCTTCCATGCATATTGAGTACTCCGTTGCCAGTGTGGATGACGTAACTGGTATCAACAACGCCATCATCGAGAGCCACAAGGAATGAGGCAACCTTGAAAACGGAGCCGGGTTCGCAGCGGTAACTGATGGCATTATTTACCATTTCGTGGTATTCGCCATCACCGCCACGCGTCATATTTACGATGGCTTTCACATCTCCTGTCTTCACTTCCATAAGAATGGCCACACCCATTTCTCCGCCAATCTCCTTCAGTTCCTCTACCACTGCACGTTCGGCAATATCTTGCATGCCTACGTCTATGGTCGTGACAATATCGGCACCGTCAATGGGGGTAAGGACGGGTATGTCAAGGTATTTGCTGAGTACCTTACGGCGATGCATCAAACCGTTTGTACCTCGCAGGATGGAATCATAGGATAGTTCGAGTCCGTATTTTGCACTGTCTTTTGCACCGAACATGTCACCCACGGTGCGTTGAGCCAGTGAACCAAAAGGTCGCCGACGTGCATTGTACTCTTCCCAGTGGAAGCCCCCCTTGCCGGGAGGTTCGCAGAAGATAGGCAACTTACGCACTTCACAGAAAGTGTTATAGTCAACCCTCTTAGGCCAGATGGCCCAATGCCTGGCACCAATAGTGCCATTTTTCATCACTTTTTTCTTGCCTTCCAACAGATGAGCTTTGAATTCTGCGGGTGTCTGGCTGGGGAAGATCTGATGTAGTTCCTGACAGATCGTGTCAATGTGCACTTCCCATAAAGAATCGCGATTGTGGTTGCCGATGGAGTCTGTTGCACCGGCCTGGAAATCCACATATACCTTGTATTCAGGGATACTGCTGGCCATAAGCTGACCGTCGCAGCTGAGAATGTTACCCCTGTTAGGCTTCACACTGACACTGTCGCGTTTCAAGCGTGAGGCCACTTGTGTCCAGTAGTCTTTCTTGGCGGTCATAATATACATGGCCTTGGCGATGACGGCTAAACCAAGAAATGTCAAAACTACTGCGATAGCGAAGTAGCGTGGCATGACCTTGTCTCTACTGAACTTACTCATATCTTATTCTGGTACATTAATAATATAAGGTGGCTGGTCTGATATCTTCAGCACACTGTCCTTATTGTTTTTGAGTGCGTCTAGCACATGACTTTCACGGCACTTCTCCGTGAGCGTACTCGAACTAGAGAGCGCTTTGTATTTTGCATCAAGCAGTTCCTTCTCCTTTTTATCAATGGTGATGAGATCCTGCTGGCACTGGTATCTGAAAGCGACGTAAATGATGGCGAAAACAACGACTAAGATGATGAGCCAGATTTGGTGACGCACCATCTCTGCAGTAAGGAAGTCGCCACCAAGAATCGTTCTCAGCGTCATTGCAGAAGAAGGCTTGGGGTCATCTTCCTGAACCTTCTCCTTGATCTTCTGGATAGTATTCTTCGTCTGTTCTTTCATCTCGGAACTTTCTTCCTTGATGTTGACAGTCTCTTCTATCCGTTGTCCTTCCTGTTGTATTTCGTTCTCATTCATGCTTCTGTCCTTTCTGCTATTCTAAGCTTTGCACTTCGGCTTCGCGGATTACGTTCCAGCTCGTCTGCATCAGGGGTTACGACCTTGTTGCTTACAGGTCGGAGGGGCGACTTCTTGAAGCCGTAGAAGTCCTGACTTACCTTACCTTCGACATTACCTGCTTTCATCATGTTCTTGACAAGACGGTCTTCGAGTGAATGGTAAGTGATGACGGATAGTCTGCCGCCAACGCAGAGGAGGTCCTTGGCACTGTTGAGCATCTCGCAAAGAGCTTCCATCTCATGATTCACTTCTATGCGAAGGGCTTGGAAGAGTTTTGCCGTCTCTTTCTTTTCACGTTCCCGAAGGAAAAGACTGCCACAGGCTTGCTGTAGGTCTCCAGTGGTCTCTATGCGCTTTTGACTTCTAGCCTTTACGATGGCTGAAGCAATTTTCCTTGCCGACTTGAGTTCTCCGTAGATGTACAAGACATCTGCAAGTTGCTCTTCATCGTAGTTGTTGAGTATGTCCGCGGCTGTCTGACCGGCCCTTTTGTTCATCCGCATGTCTAAGGGTGCGTCATAACGGAAGGAGAACCCACGTGTCTCATCATCGAAGTGGTGACTGGATACCCCAAGGTCTGCCAGCAACCCGTCAATTTTCTCCTCTCCATAGTAGCGCATCCAGTTTTTGATATATCTAAAGTTGCTCCTGACGAAGGTGAATCTATCATCGTTAACGATATTTTTTTCCGCATCGGCATCTTGGTCAAAGCTGTATAAATGACCATTCTCTCCTAATCTGCTCAAGATCTCCTTGCTGTGGCCGCCTCCACCGAAAGTTACATCTATATAAACACCGTCGGGCTTGATAGCAAGCCCGTCGACGCTCTCCCGTAGGAGTACTGGAATGTGATATGTCTCAGCCGTCTTGATCATTTGTCGTCGTCGGTATTCATGATGTTTACAAGGTCGGCACCAAATTCTTCATCGCTCTTTAGAACTTCTTCCAGGTGCTGGGGTGACCAGATTTCTATGGTGTCATCGACACCTATAAAGCGTAGGTCTTGTTCTAGACCAGCCGCTCGTTGTAAACGTTTCGAAATCAAAAAGCGACCGTTGCCGTCAAGGCTAACTACTTCTGCCTCGGAGACAAACTGTCGGAGGATTTGCTGGTGAGAGGGTTTCCATGGGGCCAGTTGTGACTTCAGGAGATCCACCCGTCCGTTCCATACGCTTTCAGGAAAAAGAACCAGGCATTGCTGGAAGATGTCCTTACGCAGCACGAGGTTTTCTTCGCCTGATGACTGCAGCACCTTGCGGAAAACGGCTGGTAAGAAGGCTCTTCCCTTAGAATCAATCTTAGCTTCTATATTACCTAAAAAACGCATACGTTCATCTTTATTAAAGAATTCGGTTACAAAAGTATGTAATTTCTCCCCATTTTGCAACACTTTTATAAACTAATTCCCCACCATTTAGTTTTTTTAACTTTCTAAGTGCGTTTTTTTTACTAATTATTGCTCATTATTGAAAGATTTGTGCTATTTTTGCAGCTTGTTAGTATCAAACTGAAAAATGGCAACGGTTACAGAGAAGACAATTGATATCGATCAGATTCTTAAGCAGAAGATGGGCGCGAAGGCAAAGTTCGTGCCCGGCATCTTTGTATCATGGCTCAAAAAGATTGTTCATCAAGACAAGGTGAACGCCTTTTTGTGGGAAAGTCGTGACAAGTCTGGTGTTGAATGGCTTGAAGAGTGTGTCAGATATCTTGATATGACGCTTGAAATCAAAGGAAAGGAAAATCTGCCCGACCCTCATGATGGACGACTTTATACATTTGTCAGCAATCATCCGCTTGGTGGAGAAGACGGAGTTGCTTTGGGCGCAATTATTGGACGGCACTATGAAGGGCGTTTCCGCTATCTGGTCAACGATCTTTTAATGAATCTGCCTGGTCTTGCTCCCGTATGCATACCCATTAATAAGACTGGCAGTCAGAGTCGTAACTTCCCAGCGATGGTTCAGGCCGGTTTTCAGAGTGATAACCACATGTTGATGTTCCCCGCTGGATTGTGTTCGAGAAAACAAAACGGAATTATTCGCGATCTTCCTTGGACGAAGACATTCATTTCTAAAAGTGTCGAATACCAGAGAGATGTGGTTCCCATCCATTTTAGTGGTCAGAACTCAAATTTCTTCTATCGTTTAGCCAACTTTAGTGACAAGCATTTGAAATTTAACCTCGCGATGCTGTTTTTGGTCGATGAAATGTATAAAAATGTACATAAGACCTTCCAGGTTACCATCGGTGAGCCAATTCCTTGGCAAACCTTCGATAAAAGTAAATCTCCGATGGAATGGGCACAATTTGTTAAAGACCGTGTCTATTCTCTACCATCTCATAAACAACCCTAATCCCACACCTCTATGGAACAAGAAATCATCAAACCCATCGACAAAGAAGTCCTCAAGAGTGAGTTGATACCCGATCGCCAACTCCGTATGACCAATAAGAGTCATAATGAAATCTATGTGATCACAGCGCATAATGCGCCAAATGTGATGAAGGAGATTGGACGATTGCGTGAAGTCGCTTTTCGTGAAGCAGGTGGAGGAACGGGAAAAGAGATGGATATCGATGAGTTTGATATCTGTGAGAACTGCTATAAACAGTTGATTGTATGGAATCCAGAAGCAGAGGAGATCATAGGTGGTTATCGTTATCTGGCAGGAACTGATTGGGAGTATGACGAGAAAGGACAACCAATTCTGGCAACGAGTCATATGTTTCATTTCTCAGAAAAGTTCATCAAGGAGTATGCCCCTTGGACAATAGAGTTAGGACGTTCGTTTGTGTCGCTGCCTTACCAGTCTTCCCGTATGGGCGCAAAAAGTCTTTTTGCCCTCGATAACCTATGGGATGGACTTGGTGCCCTGACAGTCATTAAACCCAATGTGAAGTATTTCTTTGGTAAAATGACTATGTATCCTTCGTATATTCGTAAAGGACGCGATATGATTCTTTATTTTCTTAAGAAGCATTTTGACGATAAGGATCACCTGATTATACCGATGAAACCGTTGGTTATTGAGTCTGATCCTCAGGAATTAGAGAAGCTTTTCTGCGACCACACTTTTAAGGGTGATTATCGTATTCTGAATCGCGAAATCCGTAATTTAGGGTATAATATTCCGCCGTTGGTGAATGCTTATATGAGTCTTTCGCCAACCATGCGCCTTTTTGGTACTGCTATTAATTATGGTTTTGGTGATGTAGAAGAGACGGGTATTTTAATAGCCATAGATGAGATCTTGGAAGAGAAGCGTGTGCGCCATATCGACTCTTTTATCCAGGAACATCCTGAAGCTCTGAAGATTACCAGTGGTGCTAATAAGGTAATTTATAAAGAGTAGCGTTAATGTTAGACGATAGGCAGAGAAATTCCGCAAATTTTCTGATAAACGTCTAGGGCGTAGACATCCGTCATGCCACTAATATAGTCGATAACGGCCATGAGGCGTGTCTCAAGGTTGGGAGAATCGATATCGTATTGACTGCTGACACGGCTGATGAGTTGCTTCGAATAGAAACGCTCTGGATGGCGCGCTGCCTCGATGAAATGGCCCATAAGTGTCTCCATAATCTTATAACCAGACAGTTCTACATCAAGAACAGGCCTACTCTTATAGATGCGTTTGACGGACAGTGAAGCACAATTGTTATAGGCTTCGCGCTGAAGGTCGGAGATGTGATCAACAAGAGACCCCTCAAAGGTGCCGTTAAGGATTTCTTCTTCATGGTTGACAAATGCTTTAACGCACTCGTTTTCCAATTTTCCAATGACACAGGCTCGCATATAAACGATCTTTTCATTATCGTCAGTAAGTTCCTCATCCAGAATCCTTTGAAGGATTTTGTCCTGAGTTTCCTTTTCACAAAAACTAAGCATGAGCTGCGAAGTTTCTTCGTATGAAAGAATTTTAAGTTTATGGGCATCTTCGATATCCATTACTTCATAACAGATGTCATCTGCAGCTTCAACAAGATACACCAAAGGGTGTCGTGCATATCGTAAGGGTTCGCCAGGCTCAGATGTGCAAGAAATACCCAATTCATCGGCAATTCTCCTATATAGATCCTTTTCTTCATTGAAGAATCCGAATTTGCCTTTTTTACTGGGCGCGGAAGAAGAATAGGGATATTTTACGATACTGGCTAGTGTGGAATAAGTCATGACAAAGCCGCCGACTCGTCTTCCCTTAAACTGATGCGTGAGAAGTCTGAACGCATTGGCATTACCCTCGAAATGTGTGATGTCATCCCAGAACTGATGGTTGACCTCTCGTTGTAGGTCTCTGCCTGGCCCTTCTGTGAAGTAGGTCTGTATGGCTTTCTCCCCGCTATGGCCGAAAGGAGGATTGCCCATATCGTGTGCCAGACAGGCTGTGGCCACGATTTGTCCGATCTCTGCGAAAAGTGTTTCTTTCAATTCGGGATGTTTCTGGATGAGTTTTGTGGCCACATCATCACCGAGTGACATGCCGACACTAGCTACTTCAAGCGAGTGGGTAAGACGGTTGTGCACAAACACACTTCCTGGTAAAGGGAATACCTGTGTTTTGTTTTGTAGACGACGAAAAGGAGCAGAGAAAATAAGTCGGTCATAATCACGTTTGAACTCCGTTCTGTCATCATGACGTTCGCTATGTTTATACTCTTGTCCGAGTCGTTTGTTTGATATAAGTTGTTGCCAATTCATCATAATTGGTTGCAAAAGTAGCGAATTTATTATAAAAAACTATATTTTCGCAGAAAAAATATGGATATTTCAAAAGAATTGTTTAATTTTGCACATTGTTAAAATGAAATTTTAAAAAGTATGTTGCAAATAAAAGTCGTCAACAAAGGCCATCAACCTCTTCCACAGTATGCAACTCCACAGAGTGCAGGAATGGATTTGCGAGCCAATTTGGATGCTCCTGTTACGTTGAAGCCTTTGGAACGCCGTTTGATTCCTACGGGTTTGCATATAGCATTGCCTGTTGGCTATGAAGCACAGGTAAGACCCCGCAGTGGCTTGGCCTTGAAGAAGGGTGTTACCGTGTTGAATACTCCAGGTACGATCGATGCGGATTATCGTGGCGAGATAGGTGTCGTACTTATTAATCTTTCACATGAGGACTTTGTGGTGGAAGACGGCGAACGGATTGCCCAAATGGTGATTGCACGTCATGAGCAGGGGGCCTTTGAAGAGGTTGAAGTGCTTGACGAGACAGAACGCGGCGAAGGAGGCTATGGACATACTGGTGTGAAGTGAATTGTAATTGTAAGACGTGAAGTACTTACTGCAACATAGAGTGATGTTTGGCATGCTGATTGCTGTTATGGCGATGAGCATCTTGTCTTGCGGGACGGCAAAATCTGGCAAGACAGCTGAATCGTCACCTGTTTATCAGCTTTCTGAGGAAGAGTCGTTGAAATATAACTCTTATTTTATGGAAGCTATGGTACAGCGTCAGAAAGGCAATAATGATGCAGCCTTTGACCTGTTACGCCATTGTGTGGATATTAATCCTCATGCAGCAGAAGCTTACTATTTCCTCGCCCAATATTATGGTGCCCTTAAGAATTCAGAAAAGTCGCTTGGCTATTTCAAACAGGCAGCTATGCTGAACCCCACTAACGAGACCTATATGGAAACGTTGGCGCAGGTGTATATCCGACAACAGGTTTTTCAGGGGGCCATTGATGTTGTAGAGCGACTGTATGAGAAGAATAAAGATCGCGAGGATCTGTTAGAGATGCTCTTCCAACTTTATCAGCAGGTGGAAGACTATCCACAAGCCATCTCTGTGCTTGAAAGAATTGAGAATATTGACGGCAAGTCTGAACGACTGTCTATCGCAAAGAGTGAAGTCTACACTCGTATGGGAGACAAGACGGCTGCTGTGGCAGAGATGGCCGAATTGGCACGACAATATCCTCATGACTTGAATTATCTGGCTTTGTATGGTGAGAGTCTGATGATGAATGGTGAAGATGCTCAGGCTTTGGAAGTCTATAACCGGATTCTTAAAGAAGAGCCCAACCACAACCGTGTGCTGATGTCACTCCGTACATTTTATCAGGCTGAAGGGGACTCTGCGACAGCAGATTCGCTGACACGACGGGTGCTCATGAATAAGAATACGAGTCAGGAAGAGAAAGTCTATCTGTTGCGTCAGGAGATTTCTGCCAACGAGCAGGCTGGTGGTGACAGTACCAAAGTGCTGCATCTTTTCAGACAGATTATGGACGTGGATACTACAGATGTGGACATGGCCCTGTTCTGTGCCACCTATATGGATTTGAAGAAAATGCCGTCAGATAGTATCAAACCCCTGTTGAACCATGTGCTGGCTTTGGAGCCAGATAATGCCTCAGCGCGACTACACCTTGTGGGTTATGCCTGGGGTGAGGATGATAAGGAAAGAGTGATAGATCTCTGCAGGATGGGACGTCAGTACAATCCAGAAAACATGGCCTTCTATTACTATCAGGGCATTGCCTATTATCAGTGCGATAGCTTGGACCAGGCACTCTCTACGTTCCAGACAGGTGTGAGTGTCATCGATAATGATAGCAATCCTGAGATTGTTTCAGACTTTTATGAAGTCATGGGTGAGATCCTACACAAGAAAGGACGTGCCAAGGAAGCATTTGTGGCTTATGATTCTTGTCTACAGTGGAAACCCGATAATCTGCCTTGCTTGAACAACTATGCCTATTATCTCAGTTTGCGCGACGAGCAGTTGGAACGTGCAGAGCAAATGAGCCATAAGACCATCAAAGCAGAGCCGAAGAATGCTACTTATCTTGATACATACGCCTGGATTTTATTTATGCAAGATCGCTATTCGGAGGCCAAGATTTATATTGATCAGGCGTTGCAGAATATGGATACCGTCACCGTTGACGGCGATACTGTCAGCAATGCTGCAATCTACGAGCATGCTGGAGACATTTACTGGCACTGTGACAATCCTACAGCCGCTGTTGCCTATTGGCAGGATGCCTTGAAGGGCGATGGAGACAATAAAGTGTTGATACGTAAAATTAAACTTAAAAAATATATTAAAGAATGAAACCATCAAGTTTTTTGAAGATTGCCGCACTGGCAATGCCATTATTGTTGTCTTCTTGTATTTTTCACAAGAAGGCTGTGAAAGAAGATGCTCCTAAGTTGGTAACTGTTGAGCAACAGAACAGCCAAGATTTCATTTCGAGGGTGAAGGACAACCTGCAAACGGCACGTTTTATCACCTCGAAGGTAAAGTTCTCTGTAGAGGTCGGTGCCCAGAAACTGACTCTGACGGGTAATCTGAAGATGAAACGTGACGATGTCATCCGCTTGCAGCTGATGGCGTTCGGATTCGTTGAGGCCGGACGTATTGAGTTGACGAAGGACTATGTGCTGATTATGGACCGTATCAACAAGCAGTATCTGAAGGCACCTTATATGCAGATCGATTTTTTGCGGAATAGCGGTTTGAATTTCAATTCACTGCAGGCTTTATTCTGGAACGAGTTGTTCAAGCCCAATCCTGTCCTCCTTGGCAAGAAGACAGAAGATACTGACACAATCACTAATTATCAGGTCATCGAGAGTGGCGATGATATGATTCTCCAGTTGGAAAAAGATAAGATGGACTATAGCTGGCTTGTCGGTCGTAAGGATGCACTCATTAAAATGGCTAATATCCAGTATAAAGATCGTTTCAATCCTGAGAATAGTGCTCAGCTGAACTGGGACTATACCGAGTTCCAGAATGTTTCTGGCAAGAAATTTCCCAATAAGCACGCTATCCAGCTGACTACTGCCACGAAGGAGGTGAAATTGGGTATGACGCTTAACTACATTGGCAATGATACGGAGTGGGAGACTCGCACAGAGGTCTCTAATAAATACCGTGAGGTGACAGTTGACGAAATCCTGCGTAGATTCATGTCGCTTTAATTTGCCAGGCTTTAGGTCATGAAGCAATTTCTGGCTCTCCTCTTGACGGTATGTCTTGTGGTGCCTCTTTCTGCACAGAAGAAACCATCTGTGCAGAAGAAGGCAACTACAACTGTGTCCAAGAGACAATCGGTTAAGAAGACTGGCCAGCAGAAAACGACCACCAAACGGACATCGAAAAAGAACTCTGCTAAGAATCAGACTCGCAAACAAGCTCCTGTAACCGTACAAGGGTTGAAGAACCAACGCCAGCAATTGCAGAAACAAATGAAAGAGCAAGAGAGGCGACTTCGTCAGACAGAGAAGGATGTCAAGGCACGTTTGCAGAACCTGATGGTTATTAACACAGAGATTGATGACAAGCGTAAGGTTATTGATACGATCCGTCGGGATATTACAACACTTGATGGTAATATTCACATTCTCGACGGACAACTGAAGGTTTTTGATAAAGAACTGAAAGACCGTAAGCAGCGTTATATGAAGTCTGTGCGCTATATGCATCGCAATCGAGGCATCCATCAGCGTTTGATGTTTATTTTCAGTGCCGATAACTTTACACAGATGTACCGTCGTATGCGTTTTGTTCGCGAATATGCGGTATACCAGCGGGCACAAGGTGAAGCTGTGAAGTCCATGCAGAAGATGGTGTCTGAGTCGCTGAAAGAGTTAGCCGACGCCAAGAAACAAAAAGATAATCTGCTGTATCGCGGTGAACAGGAGAAGAAGGCTTTGGAAGGCAAACAGGTGGAGCAGCAAAATGTGGTCAATACACTCCAAAAACAGCAGAAGACCATCCAAGGTATCTTGGAGCAGCAACGTAAGAAAGATGCTGACTTGAATGCCCAGATTGACAAGTTGATTGCAGAAGAGATAGCACGTGCGAAAGCTCGTGCCGAAGCTGAGCGGAAAAAGAAAGCCGCCGAAGAAGCTCGTAAGAAACGCGAGGAGGAGTTGGCCAAGAAGAAAGCCGCTGCTGAGGCTGCAGCTCGTGAGAATGCCCGTCGTATCAAGGAAGCGAAGGAGCGCGAAGAGAAGGCAAAGGCCGAAGCACGTGCTGCTGCCAGGAAGAGTGAACAGGAGAAGGCTGCTGCTGAGCGTGCTGCTCGTGAGGCAGAAAATGCCCGTAAGGCTGCCGAGCGTAAGGCTGCCGATGATGAGCGTGCCCACAAGCAGGAGATGGCCGCTGTGAAGAATAAGGTGGAGGAGACCGATGACTGGACTATTTCTTCAGAAGATCGCCGGCTGAGTAGCAATTTCGAGAGTAATCGCGGTCGTTTCCCGATGCCCATCACTGGTCCGTATAAGATTGTGAACACCTTCGGACAGAGTCGTGTGGAGGGTCTGAAAGGAACGACGATGCAGGATATCAAGGGCATCAATATCAAAGGACAGACGGGTGCGAAAGCCCGTTGCATCTTTGATGGCGTGGTGAGTGGTGTTGGTGGTTATGGTGGCTCGATGATTGTGATTGTCCGCCATGGTAATTACCTTTCTGTGTATTGCAACCTTGCCTCCGTGAGTGTTACCCGTGGACAGAAAGTCAGTGCCCGACAAGCACTGGGTACTGTCGGCAATGAGGGTATTATGCAGTTCCAGCTGCGACGCCTCAATGGTTCACTGCTTAATCCGTCTTCTTGGTTGGGCAGATAAGAGGTCAGAGGTGGAAATCTGATAATAGTCTGACGTAAGTTCCTATAGCATTTTCGATTTCTGAGAGGCGGATGTATTCATCGGCTGAATGGCTGCGACTTGAATCTCCAGGCCCCAATTTGATGGTAGTGAACGGCATCAGGGCCTGATCGCTCAACGTGGGACTTCCAAATGGTTTCATACCCATCGAGATGCATTTCTGAACGAAGGGGTGACTCTCAGGGATACTCGATGAATGCAGTCTGAAGGAACGTGCCTCCAAACGACATTTGCTCATCTTCTTGCGCAGGAATTCATACAGGAATTCGTTCTGGTAGTATTCGTTTGTACGTACATCTATGACAAAATGCAGTTTGTCGGGCACGACGTTGTGCTGAGTTCCGGCCTCAATGACGGTTACCGACAATTTCGTTGGTCCCAACAGGGGACTCTCTTTACGGAACTCATAGTCGCGAAGCCATATCAGATCGTCGAGGGCCTCATAGATGGCATTTACACCTTCATTTCGTGCGGCATGTCCACTGACACCGTCGGCATAGCCGTCAATTACCATGAGTCCTTTTTCTGCGATGGCAGGCTGCATACTTGTTGGTTCTCCCAAAATGCCGAGGTCAATATGGGGAAGATGCGGAAGCACGCGGCTGAAACCATTTTGACCTGATACTTCCTCCTCGGCTGAAGCGACCCAGAGCAGGTTGTAGCTACGTGGCCTGTTGAGCATAATACGGTAAACCTGCAACAGGGCAACAAGACCACCACCGCAGTCGTTGGAGCCTAAACCATAGAGTTGGTTACCCTCGATCTTGGGCTGGTATGGATCACGACTCCATGAGGCAACAGGCTTGACCGTGTCGATATGGGCGTTCAACATAATGGTAGGACGGTTGTTGTCCCAATCCTGACAACCCACCCAGAGGTTGTTGCACTCCCTGCCGTAAGGAAGTCCCCATTTCTCGAGATAACTGGCCAGTAAATCGGCGGCTTTTTCTTCTTCTCTGCTGGTAGAAGGAGTAGCTATAAGGGCCTGTAGCAGCTCAATAGCATCTTGGAGATATGCATGCATTTGTTCCATAAACAATATATTGACGCTGCAAAGTTACAAATAATTTCTGTAACTACCAAAAGAATGATACCACTACTCTCGCGAGCAGTGGTATCAAAAAAGCCTATGTTTAACTAAAAATCCTTTTCTCTAAAAGAAATTTTCAGCCTTTCGGCTAAAAATTTGAAAGTTTAAAAGGGAGCTTCACAGCGACCTCCTGTTATCCACAGCTGAAAACTTTCTCTTACCAATAACTAAAAACCTAAAACTATAAATATTACTACTAACCTAAAACAATCTATTAACCTTTTGACGATGCAAAGGTACAATGTTTTTTCAAATTTTGCAAGAGTTTAGGGGTAATAAGTGTATAAACACCCATCATTCTTGACTTAAATCAAGCGATTGTGTGCGAAAACACTAAATATTTACTCAGTTTCCTTTGATTTTTGCAAAACTTGCAGTACCTTTGTACGCAAAAATAATAAGGTACATAGTATGAAGAAATTATTAGGTGTTATTATCGTACTGCTTGTCGCTGTGCTCATGGCTCTGACTGTGCCCGACAAACAGAAGCACAAGGATGCCATGATGGAGGCCATCAGTGAGTATGTTGAGGAGGAAGCTGTCGAGAAGCTTGGCGACAATATCCTTTCTAAATTGGGGAAGAGTGTTGTGGTAAAGACTGCTGAGGTCGCTTTGAATTCAAAACTCAAGGTCGATAATTATTATCTCTTTAATACGACTCACGTGCGTCTGAAGGGCAAGGATCAGATTCTGTCACTGGGCTTGTTCGGACAGGTCATCACTTTCGATAAGAAAATGATTCGTGAGAAGTTGGAGGAGGCGATGAAGGCCAAGGAGGAAGCAGTCAGCGAAAAGGAGGCTGCCAAGGAGAGTGCTCGGGAACTGAAACGCCTGAAGAAAGAAGAGGAGAAGCGTCAGAAGCAATTGGCGAAAGAACAGAAAAAACGGGCGAAGGAGGCAGCCAAAGAGGCCAAGCGTAAAGCCAAGGAAGCCGCAAAGGAAGCCAAGCGCAAGGCCAAGGAGGCGAAGCGTAAAGCCAAAGAAGCCAGAAATTCATGAGGGTACTGATTGTCAATACCAGTGAACGGACGGGTGGAGCTGCTGTTGCTGCAAACCGTCTGATGATGGCGCTGAACAACAATGGGGTCAAGGCCAAGATGCTGGTGCGTGACAAGGAGACGGAGTCGCTGACGGTAGTCGGACTGCCTAAGTCACCGATGTTGCGCTGGCATTTTCTTTGGGAGAGGCTGGTGGTCTTCTTCCATTGTCATTTTTCGAAGAAACACCTCTTTGAGATCGACCTTGCCAATACGGGTTCAGATATTACCCGTTTGCGCGTATTTCAGGAGGCTGATATCATTCATCTTCATTGGATCAATCAGGGTATGTTGTCCATCAAGGGTATCCGTAAGATCCTGCAGAGCGGAAAGCCTGTGGTATGGACGATGCATGACATCTGGCCTGCTACTGCTGTCTGTCACCTGACACTTGATTGCCAACAGTTCGCTGACAGATGTTGCAGTTGTCGGCTATTGCCCCATGGCAGTGCATTGGCAGAGCGGGTGTGGAAGAGAAAGCAGTGGATGTTGGGCGATGAAAGTGTCTATTTTGTGGCTTGCAGCCGTTGGCTGGAGTCTGAGGCCAAAGCGAGTGCGCTGTTTAAAGGACATAAAGTGACAAGCATCCCCAACCCGATAGATACACATATATATAATAGGTGTGATAAAAAGGCGGCCCGCCAACGACTCGGATTGCCAGCAGACAAGAAACTCATACTCTTTGTCTCACAACGTGTCACCAATCGCAATAAGGGCATGGATTATCTCGTTGAGGCCTGCCGACAGTTGGATGTACCTGACGTAGGTGTGATTATTCTTGGTGGTCATGCAGAAGAAGTGGTGCCACTGTTGCCTGTTGAGGCCTATCCGTTGGGTTATGTCAATGATGAACGCCGCATCGTTGATGTCTATAATGCTGCAGATGTCTTTGTTCTGCCGTCGTTGTCTGAGAACCTGCCCAATACCATCATGGAAGCGATGGCTTGTGGTGTGCCTTGCGTGGGCTTCAGAGTAGGAGGTATCCCCGAGGAGATTGATCACAAGCAGAACGGCTATGTGGCCGAATATCGCTCTGCCGATGATCTGGCCCGTGGTATCCGTTGGATTCTGACGGAGGCTGATCATGAAACTTTGAGCAAGAATGCTGTACATAAAGTGGCTCAGAACTACTCGCAGCAGAGTGTGGCCATCAAATATCTCGATGTCTATCAGCAGGCGATGGCTTTTAAGAACTATAAACTATAAACTTAATGATTACCATCACTTACGTCACCATTACTTATAATGCTGCCTCAGTGTTGCAGCGTACGCTCGACAGTGTGTTGGCGCAGGATTATCCTGATATCGTCCATCTGATTATCGATGGTGCTTCGACGGATGGGACGCTGGATCTGGTCAACGCCTATATCGAACGCTCCAATGCTGCCAATAACGGTCATCGTATTCAGGTGACCTCAGAGCCTGATAAGGGCATCTATGATGCGATGAACAAAGGTATCCGGTCTCTCGATGGTGATTACGTCTGTTTCCTTAATGCTGGCGATTTCCTCCCGTCTTCCGATACTGCCTCCCGCATATCTGCAGCGGTAGCAACCTCTCAACTCTCAACTCTCAGTTCTCAGTTCTCTCCACTCCCTGCCGTTCTTTACGGTGATACGAACATCGTTGATAGTGAGGGCCATTTCTTGCATCCTCGACGCCTCTCTCCCCCAGAACACCTCACCTGGAAGTCCTTTCGTCAGGGCATGCTGGTCTGTCATCAGGCCTTCTATGCCCGCACAGACTTTGCTATTGCTACGCCCTATGATCAGCAGTATCGTTATTCTGCTGATGTCGACTGGTGCATCCGTGTGATGAAAGCAGCTGCTAAGGAGAATGTGCCTCTTCTGAACCTCCACATGGTAGTGGTCAACTATACGCAAGAGGGACAAACAACGCTCCATCACCGCGAGTCGCTCTGGGAACGCTATAGGGTGATGGAGCGTCATTACGGACGTATCCAGACTTTCTTCCTACACTGCTGGTTCGTCATCCGCTCAGTTGTAAGATAGGCCTATTTCACAACCTTGCGGCCGTTGATGATGTAGATACCCTTCGGCAGGCCTTCGAGACTGCCATTGGTGTGTACAAGTCGGCCGTCGAGGCTATAGACCTTACCGTCATTCTCGTGGTCAGCGACTACAGAACCGATGCCAGTGATGTATTGCGCTGTCACATCGTTCACCAGATGCTTGCTGCCATCCATTGAGGTGGAAATCTCGAAGAACTTGTCTGTGGTGACATCGGCCACATCTACCGTCTGAGGGCTTCCAGAACCTGTGCTGAACACAAAGCTTACGGCATCGTCCTCTTCGTTGATGGTATAGGTCTGTGTGTACCATGTCTTTCCGCCTACGGTGTTGGTTGTCGTCACTTTGTCGCCTGGCCATGAGTTGTTCTTTGGCTTATGACTGCCATCACCACCCCATGACCAGAAGTTCACAGAGCTCCAGCCCACCTGCTCGGCATTCACGTTGACGGTAATGGTATATTTCTGGAAATCACTGGGTTTGAAGGTCGGGAAGACGATGCTCTCGGGCTCAATGCCACTGACATAATAAACGTAGTGATAGCCGCTGAGGACTTTCTTCCATTCAGTGCTGTTGGGCTCGTACTGGGCGGCCTTGGTGCCCACCACACAGAGCAGCTTGCCCTTGGAGCCAGTGGTCTGAACGGCGTAGTAGTCCTTGCTCGAGGCGATGGTCGTCGGTGTGCTGATATTGGTGATGCCTACGGCTTTGCGCACAGCCACCATATTGGCAATGTCCTGCTTGTAGGCTTTCCAGTGGGTCATAAAGACACAGGGTGTGCCAGGCATCGCCAACAGATAGGCGTTGGCAGCAAGGGTGTCCTTCTTGATGGGGTCCTGGGCGGCATTGGAGCGCTTTTCCGTGTCGTGGTTCTCTACGAAGGTGACGGCCCATTGACGGTAGTTACCGCTCTGATAGTCCTTGCTCACGAGGGGCCAGTTACCTTCATTCTGTTTACCCAACCAGGTCCAGTCGCCTTTGTTGATGGCGTTGCGGACGGTGTAGCGGAACTGGAAGTCGAAGGCGGCAGAGGTCTTACTCGTTCCGCCAATCCAGTTCCTGATGGTGTTCGAATTGTCCCAGCATTCACCAACGGAGAACTGCGGATTGGAACTTTCATTATACATCTTGGTGAACGATGCACTGTAGCCCTTGACCATATCATAACGGAAACCGGTATAGCCCAGGTCGTTCAATAGGAAGCTCAGATAGGCCTTCACGTTGTTCTGCACGTTCTCGCTCTTGTGGTCCAGGTCGCGCATACCGTCCCAGCCTTCACCAGTATCGTTGTTCTTGCTGAGGCTGTAACCGTTGTTGGTAGCCCATGTCTTCGTGGCACCGCCATCATCGTTGGCACAGATGTCCGTCGATGTCAGCTGGTAAGTCACACCGTTGTAGGTCTCCTTGGGGAAGTCCACCCAGTTGCTCACGTTCTTGCGGTGGTTGATCACCACGTCAGCGATGGTGCCGATGCCCTTGTCCTTGAAGGTCTTGATCATCGAACGCAGTTCTGCCTCACTGCCGAAACTGCTGTTCTGGTCAAACCAGTACAGGTCGTCGTAACCCATCGAGGTACCACCGCAGTTGCCGCTTTGAGGCACCCAGACGAGGTCGAAGGTGGTGGCCAGGTCATCGGCCTGTTTTTCCAAACGTGTCCATTGGGTATCGCTGAAGGAGTCCCAGAAGAATCCTTGCAGCATTACGCCACCGTAATCCTGTGGCCAACCTTGTGCCATCATGCCCAAAGGCAGGATAGCTAAACAGATAAAAGTTAAGACTAAACTCTTCATAAACTGTTGATATTTAAATTTCTGGTGCAAATTTAAGAAAAAACCCGTCTGGTGATATCTTAAACGGCTATAATCATGCAGTTTACGTTGTGCAAACGGTTGCATAACCCGTAGATGCTGACGTTAAACCAGGCAGTGTTCCTGACGACAGAACTGACCCCAACTAGGTATGTTTCTTTTTAGGCTTAGGTTCTGGCAAAACCTTGCAGGTCTCGCG
>JAEENF010000125.1 GCA_016283605.1 Prevotella sp. | reverse complement strand
TCCGGTGGAGCCATCTCGTGCCCCTCCAGCCTTTGACGTAATTGTTCTTCCCAACTCTCTTTCATCGCTTACCGTCAATTAGTTCGCTTATTCTCTTTACCAATACTCTCTTTGCAAAATAGAGCTGTGATGCTGATGTGCTCTCAGTAATCCCCAGCATGGCTGCTATCTTCTTATGAGGACAGCCCTCAAAGACGTGTAGGTTCACCACCGTTCTGTAGCCATCAGGCAGTTCACTGATCAGTCTGTGCAACTCGTCATCCGATATGTCCCTCGTCTGCGGCTCCACATCGTCGGATATCTGTGTCGCTTCTGTGTCCTGCTCTGCAATCAATAGTCGCTTGCGTTCTCTCAGGAAGGAGAGGGCCTCGTTCACAACTATCTTCTTCATCCAGCCTTTTAGGCTCTCGTCGCTTCGATAGTCGATGGTCGTGATGGATGTGAAAATCTTCACGAAACTATTCTGCAACACATCCTTCGCATCCGTCTCCGAAGGCACATAGCGGTAGCAGACCGATGACAGCTCACGGATGTACATCTGATAGAGCTGGCTCATCGCCCTCTGGTCTTTCTGCCGTATGCGCTCAACGAGATTCTCGACCATGTTTTCTTGTTCGTTCTACCTTTATAATATCAAAAGTACGAAAATCTTGTATGAGATTGCCCTCTTTTTGCTTTATTTAACACAAATACATACAAGTTTTTCCCCTTTTTGTCATTACCTTTGTAGAAGAAATCAAAAACCGACATGCAAAGATGAAAAAGAAAAGATTATTATGGTTGAGTGTATTTCTGCTGATGTTGGCAGGATGCAGCAGTGATGACAATGAGTCTCTATTGAACCACAATTGGACGCTGAACACACTTCTAATCACTAATAGTAAAAATGCTGATGCAGAAGAATACGCTGTGACAAGCAACAAGTTTTATATAAGTTGAACCAGTTTAACGCAAGTTTGAAACCAATCGAAGACTGGAAGCAACTTGGAGCCACGGAAGGGAGCATCAAACTAGTGAATAAGAAAAAGGTTGACGACAAAGACGTATTAACCTTCCAAATCAATAATCTGACTTTCGAAAAGGGTTACACCATTAATGGCATCGTGGATTTCGAATATGAAGGAACCGTGTATTGATATGATATAAAAATGGGCGCAATGGTTCCGGAACCATTGCGCCCTTAGGTTGTTATTTAAGTCCGGATACGACCTGAATGTCGGCGGTATCCGCTTCGCGTCCTAAAAGGAACTTATCGATGAACGCCTGTACCTCAGGGAACTGGCTCTGGGGCAATTGGCAATGGCCATGCCCAGCGACGATGCTCCAGCCCATACGGTCACCGATGCCGAAGGACTTCCAGACCTCCTTGGCGGCCTTCGCAGAGACAAGCATCGAACCGTCGGCCAGCCACTCGTAGTCAGGATTACCCAGCAGCAAAAGCGCGCGTGGGCAAACCAAAGCACAGAGTTCGTGCTGGTCGTAAGGCAGACGATAGACGCTGTCGCCGTGGAAGTTCTCCTTCTGACTCTCGAGGAACCAGTGGTAGTCGGTCTTGTCGATGTCCTCCAGATTCTTGCCGGCTAACGTCGACTCGTGCGAGGTGCGCCAAGCTGCAGCACCACCGCCGCCAGGCTCCTGGGCGATGACCAGAGCCACACGTTCGTCGAAGGCACCGCAATAGAGGGCCATCTTTCCCGCATACGAACAGCCGGAAACGCCGATATGACGGGTATCGATCTTCGTGACCTCAGGTCCCAGCTGTTGCAAGCCGTCGATAAGACGGCTCAGGCCCCAGGCCCACTCGCTGTAGGCACCATTGTCCTTCAGCGACGGATAGAGACGGTCGAAGTTGTGCTCTCCCCTCTCGTGATGGCGCCCCATCTGTCCGTAGTCGTTCACCTGCTTCTCGCGGAAGTTCATGATGGCGATGGGACGGTCCTGGAAGAGCTGTCGCGGCAGGGCCAGCATACTCGTGCCGATCATTAGGGCATAAGGCGCCTCACCCGTCTTCGGATAGGTAATCACAGACGTGAGAGTGAGCGTCTCGCCATTGACCGTGACGTCGACAATCAGAGTATCACCACTCATACGGGCCTTCACAGCACTAGGGTCGACAACGGGTTTCGTGCCGATGCCGTAATGCTGGATCTGATGGGCAATCTCGCTGCGACGGCGCGACCAGTCCTTGAACTTCTTCACCTTACCCTTGCCATTGCTCCAGGCAAAAGGATCGGGCAACTGGCGCTGCTCAGGGAGAGCCTCGATGCCGGGCATGGCAGGAGCCTCGAACTTGCTGCCTGTATTCTCGACATCATACACCAAAGGGATATTCCCCTTCTGGGCATGAGCCACGCCCATGCCGCAGAGGAGAACAGATAATATCAATAACTTTTTCATCGCGACTTACTTAAACAACTTCTGAGCCATCGTATAGAGTGCACGACGCCAGGTGAGGAACTCATGGGCTGTGCCCTCAGAGACATGACCCTCGGCATTGTAGCCGGCAGCCTGCAGAGCCTCGACAGACTTCTTGATGGCATCGGGAGACTCCTTAGAACCACAGCTCTCGAAGATGTACTTCACAAGCTTTGTGTCCTTGATCTCATCAGGAGCATACTGTCCACCGCTGAGCAGACCCCATGAGCCAAACAGCTCAGGACGACGCAGCGTGATCAGCTTGGTCTCCATTCCACCCATCGACAAACCAGCCATAGCACGGTTCCACTTATCGGTCTTGGTGCGGAAGTTTGCATCTATATAAGGAATCAGCTCGTCGCAGAGAACGGTCTCGAACTCCTTGGCCGTGAACTGACCGATGGTTCCGAACTTAAAGTCGTTAGTCATACCGTAGGTCATCACGATGATGAACGGCTTGCACTTACCCTCAGCGAGGAGGTTGTCCATGATGAGTCCGGCGCAACCCTGAACAGGCCAGCTGGTCTCGTTCTCACCCCAGCCATGCTGCAGATAGAGCACGGGGAACTTCTCTTTCTTGTTCTTGTCGTAAGAAGGCGGCAGATAGACGTTGGCGACCTTCACCAGACCTGTGCTCTGAGAGGGGAACAACACCTGAACCATCTTACCATGCTCGACATCGATGCGGTTCTGATAGAAGGCCTGATCAGGAGCAGGAATCTCGATACCACTCTCCCAACGGCAAGAGCCGAAGAAGTTGCCTGTACCAGGATCATTGACAGTAGCACCGTCGATAGTGAGATGATAGTAGTGGAAACCAGGATCCATAGGACCGTCGGTAGTTCCTTCCCACACACCGTCCTTATTCTTCTGCAGCACAGTGCCGCCACGTCCACCAAGACCCAAGCTGACAATAACAGACTTAGCATCGGGAGCTTCAATGCGGAAACGGGCATAACCCTCGCTGTTCACCTTCGGCCACTCCTGACCCGGCTGGTTCAGAGGATTGCTGACGAAGTCTTCCTTCGGCACACGATTGTCGAGCTCAGGATCGAAGTCGCGGATAGCACGGAAACAAGCCTTCGGACGATAGTTCTCATCGAAGGGCAGCGGGTGGTTGTTTACACCCAGCCAAGAGTCCTTATCGCCAAGGTTCCAGAAGGTCACGTTGTCGATAACGTCAGCGTGCTTACGGAACACCTTGAACAGACGGGCATACTGATCGGTCTGCAGAGTAGACATATAAGCGGGCATAGGCTTGGCCTCGCCACGAGAGAACATCAGCTGACCACCGCTCTCATTGTTCATACGCAGGTCGAGCTCAGTGATATTGATGTGCTTCACAATCTCCTTGAAACGCACGATAGCCTTCTCCAACTGCTCCTCTGAAGGGAAGTAGATGTTGTAGTGACCCTGCATGCCGATACCGTCGATGGGCACACCAGCGTCCTTCATCTTCTTCACCATATTATAGATGCGCTCACGCTTACCCTCGTCAACACAGCTGTAGTCGTTGTAGAACAACAGCACATCGGGGTCAGCCTCACGGGCAAACTGGAAAGCCTTGGCAATGAACTCATCGCCGCAGAGCTGGAAATGACGGCTCTGACGATAAGGACTTGGCTCCTGACCAGGACGTCCGAAGCCCCAGCGGGGACCACCGCCATCGTCGGCCATGGCCTCATTCACCACGTCCCAAGCATAGACCACGTCCTTATAACGCTTCATGATAGTCTGGATATGGTCGCGCAAACGCTCATAGAATACTTCCTTCGTTACAGGCTTACCCTTGGCATCGGTAAACATCCAGTCGGCAAACTGAGAGTGCCAGCACAGACAGTGACCACGCATCTTGATGCCGTTCTGACGACAGAAGTCGGCAATCTTATCAGCACGCTCAAAGTTCCATACGCCCTCCTTAGGGTGAATCTCTCCGGGCTTCCAGTCGTTCTCAGCAGTCACACTGTTGAACTGCTTGACGACGAGGGCCTTCTGGGCATCGTCGCTGACATTACGCTGGTTCAGCGCCACGCCGATAGTGAAATAATCCTTGTAGGCATCCTTCAGGCCGACATTCTCACGGGGGTCTACCTGACGCCA
>JAEENF010000124.1 GCA_016283605.1 Prevotella sp. | reverse complement strand
GAAGCGAATCATCAACGAGACCATTGATGCTGACAGTCTGCTAAATAATCTGTTGGAATAAATCGTCGAAATGACCGAAAGCGCTTTCCGTCAGAGGAACCTGAGGATCTTTGATCCAATAGAGCGGCGTGTCATGATACATCGAGGCCACCAGCGTAAAGGTACTCGGCGCACCCATCAGATAGTCACAACGTGACAACAGATACATATCTTCCGCAGGATTGCCTTCTGGGAAGACCACCGTCTGACCTGAAAGTGCCTGACGATATTTCTCCTGATCCAGTTCCGGGTCATTACCACAGATAAAAACCACCGTCTGCCGATCTGGATACAAGGCCAGGAATTGACGGATAACACTGAGATACTGATCATCGGTATAATAGTATTTCCCTCCCTGCCATGTGCGATAGTCCCCACGCCGGATATGCACGCCTAAACGCAAGGTCTCAGCAGGAATCTGATGCATCACATCATCCACATGGACCTTAACTGCTTCATCGAAGGCAAAAAGTTGCAGAATCTCAGGTTTGTATTTCAGAAAGAGATCATACCATCGTGCCTGCCAGCCGCCCACGACAATCATTTTCCGACAGAGCATCTGCTTTTCCTCGCAGCTATAGTCAGCCCTCTCCTCATCGAAGCGGACGGTAGGTATGAGTTTCCACTTGGCCGCATACTTCGCAAAGACATAAGTAAGAAAATGATGATAAGGGGTATGACAGATGTGAAACCACGGATACTTATAGGCAAAACGCATTGACACCGTCTTGCGGCCATGTTCCCTACCCCAGGCATAGACATGTCCGTATTGCAACATATTATTGGCCATCCGACCCTTATCGTGTACGAAAATCATTCTTCACTCCTGTCTCCTGATTCCTGTCTCCTGACTCCTTCCTTCCTCAACTCCTCAACACTCGAAGTGATATCCACTCGCCCTGTGGTCTCGTCGTAGCGCAGATTAAACTCCTCGTGTGTCCGTTTCCAGCGGTTGTGCGTCCAAAGGTAACACGCCGGATCCCTTCGAATACTCTCTTCCAACAGGTGGAAATAAGCATCAGTCAGTTCGTAATCCTTCGTCTGCTTCGGATCTCTGGTAATGAGTTTGAGCGTTGCCTCGTAATAGCCTCTGCGCACGCGATGCATGTCGAGGTAGAAGATGGCGTGTCCGGCCCCTCGAGCCAGGCGCTCGGTACCCGTCAGCACAGGGGTATCGTGATTCAGAAAGTCGAGCCAGTGGTGAATATTATTCCAGAATGGAACCTGGTCTGAGATGTAGCCGATCATAATCGGCTGACCTTGCTTGCGATAGGTGGCCACGCGTCGTAACGTCTCTGCCATCGGTATGCTTTCGGCACCCCAACGCTCTCTCAGTTTCAGGAACAGTTTATCAAAAGCTGCATTCTCCAGTACGTGATAGATTTGTCCGCAATGCGCCTTCGGAGTGACCCAGAGCGGCATCGAGGTGACCCATTCCCAGTTGCAATAGTGTCCCAGATAAAGGGCTATAGACTGGCCGCTCTCCAATACTTCGTCAGCCCCTTCAACACCTTTGAAAACCATGCGGCGCTTCAGGTTCTTCTCACTGATGGTCATCATCTTGATGGTCTCTACCAGATAGTCGCAGAACCAGTGATAAAAGCCTTTTTCTATGGCTTGCAACTCTTCTTTCGTCTTCTCAGGGAAACTGTCAGCCAGATTCTTGCGTACCAGTTTCTTACGGTAGCCGACAAGTCGATAAACAATCAGATAGATGCCGTCTGCAATCACATAATGCACCCACATCGGTAGCAAAGAAAAGAGCCACAAGACACCATACACCAGATAATACATCATTGTCTCTCCGCTATTTATTCTTCACTCTCTTCTCAATGATTTTCGCTACGAGTTCAAACTGATAGACGCCCTTCAGCCCTGCATAGATCAGTCCGTGAACACCGTCACGCCATCCACTCTCCATCACATAGCACTTGAAGAACCGCCAAAACGGTCGCCAGAGCAGAGCTCCCACACCATAGTTCTTATGTGCTTTCTTCTCCACATCGTTGTCGCTGTAGCGGTTGTCCTTTTCCATGATGGTATGAATGGAGTCGTTAGCCAGATGGACAAAGGCAAGTTCTTTCTGACCCTTTGGCAGATAGTCCAACCGTCCGTTGACCTTCGGGAAGGTGTGTACGTAAGGAGGCCACTCCGTACCTTCGCGGATAAAGAAGCGCAACTGATAGTCGGGATAGGCACAGGTCATCGTCTTTCCCATAAACTTGTTCAAACGGGGGATATACAATCCTTCTGCAGCATTCTCCTGTTTGATATGCTGATACAGCCGTGCACGCAGTTGGGGCGTCACGATCTCATCGGCATCCACCACCAACACCCAGTGACAGGCCGCCGACTGAATGGCAAAGGTCCTTGCCGGCTCTGCGCTTTTATGGTCGGCCTTGGGAAACGTCACAATCCTACAACCATATTCACGGGCAATATCGAGGGTCGTATCCGTACTCTCCATGTCACAGATGAGTACCTCGTCAAAGTCCTTCACGGCCTCAAGGACCTCCCTGAGAAACTGTGCCGCATTATAGGTATTGATGACGACCGATATCTTACTTCTCTCATTCATCGGTGCAAAGATAATAATTTTTTCACGTTTCACTTTTCACTTTTCACTTTTTTTTTGTATCTTTGCACAAAAATAGAAGCAAATGAAAGAAAAACTCAAGTTATTTCTCACTGACCGTCGTACTTTGCTATGGCTCTGGATGATTATCGCCGTCACTGGCATGACACGTTTCGGACACGGTCGGGAGAACAATTTCCTCATCTTCAAGTCTGTCTATTGGCACGTGGTCGACAAGTTGCCTCTCTATATCGAGTATCCTGCCGAGTACTTCGACATGAACCACTACGGTCCCACCTTCTCGCTGGTCATCGCACCCTTCGCCATCCCTCCTACATGGCTGGGTATGCTCCTGTGGCTCGTCGCATTGACGTTGCTACTCTACGTAGCCATCCGTCATAACAACTTTACGACGTATCAGCAGGTCTTCATCTACTGGTTCTGCGCCCATGAGTTGCTCAACGGTGTGCAGATGCAGCAGTTCAATATCGCCATTGCGGCCATCATCCTGTTGAGCTACTATTTCATCAGCAAGGAGAAAGACTTCTGGGCGGCCTTCCTCATCGTACTCGGCACCTTGGTAAAGGTCTACGGTATCGTCGGTCTGGCCTTTTTCTTCTTCTCGCGTCACAAAGTGAAGTTTATCGGCAGCCTCGCCTTCTGGGCCATCGTACTCTTTGCAGCACCGATGCTGATCTCCAGTCCGGAATATATCATTGGCCAGTACCACGAGTGGCTGGTCACTACAGTCGAGAAAAACAGCGAGAACCTGATGACCCTCGGCCAGAACATCTCGTTGCTGGGTATCGTTCGCAAGACCACCGGCTGTCTCGACTACTCCGACCTCTGGCTCATCATTCCAGGCATGATCACCTTTGCCCTGCCTTATCTGCGACTGAAACAGTACAGCAGTGAGGCCTTCCGTCAGACGCTGCTCGCCTCGGTGCTGATGTTCACCGTTCTCTTCTCCACAGGCTCGGAGAACAGTTCCTATATCATTGCCGTCGTGGGCGTGGTCATCTGGTACACGGCAGCCCCCTGGCAGCGTTCGAAGTGGGACATTGCCCTGATGGTCTATGTATTTATCTTCTGTACGATGGCCCATTCCGACCTGGTACCGAAGTTCTTGCGCGAGACGTGGATCAAGCCCTACGCCCTGAAGGCGCTGCCTGTGGTCATCGTCTGGCTGAAGCTCTGTTATGAAATGTATACGAAGGATTATCACCAACTTAATGAATGCAAGCAGGCATGAAGAAAGTCAGTATTCTTATTCCGTGTTATAACGAGTCCGAGTCGTTGGAGGCTCTCTATGCCGCACTCCGGGAGTTGATGGATGCAAAGTCCGACTACCAGTGGGAGGTACTGATGGTGAA
>JAEENF010000123.1 GCA_016283605.1 Prevotella sp. | reverse complement strand
TTGTACTTTTGTCGCAAAATTTAGATAAACTATGACAGAATTCAAGGATTTGGCGCAGATGCGCCGCAGCCATCGTAAGTTTACAGAGCAGGAAGTCGATGCCGACGACCTGAAGTTGATCCTCAGGGCCGCCCTGATGTCGCCCACCTCCAAAGGCCAGCGCGCATGGCAGTTTGTCGTCGTCGACGATAAGCTGGATATCGAGAAGCTCTCGGATGCCAAGAATATGGGCAGTCAGTTTCTGAAGGGTGCGCCAATCGCTATCGTGGTGCTGGGTGATCCGTTACAGAACGACTGTTGGGTGGAGGACGGTTCGATAGCCGCCATCTCCATGCAGTATCAGGCTGAGGAACTGGGACTGGGCACCTGTTGGATTCAGATGCGAGGACGTGGTCTTGATGACGGGACCACAGCCGATATGGTGATTCGTGGTGTTCTGGATATCCCCGAGAACCTGTATTGTCTGTGTGTTCTTGCCGTCGGTCACTGGGCTGATGAGCGCAAGCCGCAGGCCGAGGATCGGCTGAAGTGGGAGAACGTGCACCTGAACAAGTTCAGGAGTGAAGAGTGAATAGTGAAGAGTGATGATTAATTATGATCTGACAAAGATAAAGGCCATCATTTTCGATGTCGACGGTGTGCTGAGCGCTCAGACCATCACGATGTCGGCGGAGGGCGAACCGTTGAGGACGGCGAATATCAAGGACGGCTACGCTATCCAGCTGGCGATGAAGTTGGGCCTGCGTATCGTGATATTGTCGGGCGCCAGAGTGCAGAGCATCCGCAAACGCTATGAGTATCTGGGGGTGGAGGATATCTATATCGGCTGTACCGTGAAGATAGATACCTATGACGACTTCCTCCGTCAGTACGGTCTGACGGACGAGGAGGTGATGTATATGGGTGATGATATCCCCGATCTGGAGATCATGCGGCGTGTGGGCTGTCCGGTCTGCCCCAAGGATGCCTGTCAGGAGATTAAGGAGGTGTCGCTCTATGTCAGCGACAGGATCGGTGGACACGGTTGCGGTCGGGATGTGATCGAACAGACGCTCAGGGCGCAAGGGAAGTGGGTGATGGACAAGAAAGCATTCGGATGGTAAGCTACAAACATATTATATTAGCGAGTAATTCTCCGAGGCGGAGGGAACTGTTGAGCGGGTTGGACCTGGAGTACGAGGTGAAGGTGCTTCCGGATATTGAGGAAACCTATCCTGAGGGTCTCGCGATGGAAGAGATTCCCCGTTATATCGCTACTGAGAAGGCGGCGGCCTACAAGGACCTGATGACGCCTGACGACCTGATTATCACTGCTGATACAGTCGTGGTGTTGGGGGATGAAGTCTTGGGGAAACCCGTCGATGACGATGATGCCCGGCGGATGCTGCGCGAGTTGAGCGGTAAGACGCATCAGGTGATGACGGGTGTCTGCCTGATGACGCTCGAGAAGAAGCGTTCGTTTACCGTGATTACTGATGTGACCTTCAAGGCGTTGACCGATGACGAAATCAACTATTACGTGACGAAATACCAGCCGTTGGACAAGGCCGGAGCCTATGGCATTCAGGAATGGATAGGCTATATTGGCGTCACCGGACTGAAGGGCAGCTATTTTAATGTGATGGGTCTGCCCGTCCAACGCATCTATCAGGAACTACAAGCGTTCTAAGGTCTATCCCCTGCGTCTGAATTCAGCGCAGGTGATGGCTGTGGCAATGGCCACATTCAGACTCTCTGCACTGTCGCCTTGACGGTAACAGGGAATCAGGAGTCTGCGGTTCACCCGCTGACGGACGGCCTCGGAGATACCGTTGCCCTCGTTGCCCATCACGATGATGCCCTCGGAGGTCAGCGGTTGCTGATAGAGGTCCTCTCCGTCGAGTAGTGTGCCGTAGACAGGATAGTCGGCGGGCAGCGTCTCGAAGAGGTTCAGAAGGTTACAATAAATAATATGTACGCGCGCAATGCTGCCCATCGTCGCTTGGACAGTCTTAGGATTATAGGCATCGACGGTGTCTTCGCTGCAGTAGATGGTGTCGATACCAAACCAGTCGGCAATGCGGATGATTGTTCCCAGGTTACCTGGATCCTGGATGCCGTCGAGGGCGAGAGCAAGTCTGTCGTTTGCTACCGCTGCGGATTCGGTTTCAGATGGGAGAGGGAAGAGGGCGAGAACCTGTTGGGGGTGCTGGAGAAAGCTGATGCGACGGAGCTCGTCGGGAGAGACAGATGTCGGATGGACAGTAGAGCGTGGAGCGTCGAGCGTGTCTGCAGTCTCTATCCATTCTTCGGTGGCATAGATGGCGACGGGCTGATAACGGCGGAGAAGGTCACCAACTACCTTCGGCCCTTCGGCGACAAAAAGCCCTTCACGTTTCCGATATTTCTTCATTTCGAGTTGTCGGATGTACTTTATCTGGTTCTTGCTGATCATTTTTCTTCGTTTTGTTTGCAAAGATAGAAATAAATCTTTATCTTTGCAACTAATTTACGAGATAATTGATGACAATACGACGATTTTCCCATTTGTTGACGGTTGCTGCGGTAGGATTTCTTCTGGGATCCTGTTCGGCAACGAAGGATATTCCCGATGGCGAATTGATGCTGAACAATGTGAAAGTCTTAGCGGATGGGAAGTATCCGGACATCAGTACCTCGCAGTTGAAGAACTACGTCAGACAAAAAGGCAACTCCCGCTGGTTCTCGACGCTGAAGATTCCCTTAGGTGTCTATGCAATGGCGGGTAGTGATACTTCGAAATGGGTAAACCGTACTTTGCGTGCGATGGGTGAGGCCCCTGTGGTCTACGACACCCTGTTGGCTGAGTCATCGTGTAAGGACCTCCAGATGGCCCTGCAGAATAAGGGATATATGGACGGTCAGGTGGAGCTGTATACGGAGACCAAGGGCAAGAAGATCGACGCCTTCTACATTCTTCATCCCGGTGAACCCTATCGCGTCAGAAAGCTCAAATATGACATTCAGGACAGCTGTATCGACAGACTGTTGGAACATCAGCACCAGTTGCATGAGGGAATGGTCATGAATA